>JBAYQF010000008.1:0-15854 GCA_041677325.1 Methanoculleus sp. | reverse complement strand
TAGTGTTCCCCATGTACGTGGGGATGAACCGGTGCAACGGTTCACACAGAGACGTTTTCAATAGTGTTCCCCATGTGCGTGGGGATGAACCGATACTGCTCACCAGTTACACTATCGGTGACTGGTGTTCCCCATGTACGTGGGGATGAACCGAATCTAAACCAGACAGAGCGAACCATGCCGAGGTGTTCCCCATGTACGTGGGGATATCTAGCCAGAACTCAAATGTTCTCCATAGCTTTCCTCGCTGCTGTGCCCCCGCACACAAATCAAGTCTCCCCGCCGGTTACGGTTGCCTCAAACCTCATGAAACGTCGCACCCGATGCCCCGTTACCGGACAACCCCCCGACGTTTTAGCTCAAAGTAACAACGGGCGCATGCAGCAGCATCATTACCGGCGTCGTGCGCCCCAGAATACACTGAACCAAAGAGCGCCCGGTGCAGTTCCTGGAGCGTCGGCCACTTCAACCCTCCCGAACGCCGGAAGCCACAGAGGTTGACCGATACCTCCATAGTGCAGACTGAGGGCATACCGGAGAGCGGGTTCTCCACCCCGTTCCTCGCACATTCGGCGGTGATCACCCCTCCGTCAAATGTCATATTATGAGATACGACAATGCTGCTCCGTGCCGCCTCCTGGCTGAATGCAGCAAGCGCAACCTGCAAGGGGACACCGGAGAGAGTCGCTTCATCGGTGGTGATGCCGTGAACCCTCACGGCGTTCGGCGGGATTGTGAACCCATCCGGGCGGACGATGAAACATTCCCGGCCGACGATATATCCATCATTGTCGCAGAGGAGCCATGCGATCTGCACCAGCCGTGGCCAGGCTCGCAGATCGTCTGTCGGGGCATTCCGGTGCAGCGGGAGGCCGGTCGTCTCCGTATCGAAGATAAGATGCATCCCTCTGACAACCTTGTTACTTCTCTCCCGCCAGCAACTCCTGATAACACCGGCAGAGATCCGCAACAACGCACCGCTCGTGCTTCGGGTTCCTCGCCGTGCAGACGGCGCGCCCGTGGCGGATCAGGAGGTAGTTGATGTCCCCCCAGGCCCCCTCGGGGAAGAGGGCCATGAGATCGCGCTCGATGATATCGGGATTCGTGCTATCCGTAAACCCCAGTCGTTTCGAGACCCGGCGGACATGGGTGTCGACCGCGATGCCGATGTCGATGCCGAACGCCTGGGAGAGTATGATGTTTGCGGTCTTCCTCCCGACGCCGGGGAGCGTCAGAAGTTCATCCATCGTCCGCGGAACCGCGCCGCCGAACTCATCGACGACTCTCCGCGCCGCCCCGACGATATGGCGCGCCTTCGTGCGGTGGAACCCGATCGTCCGGATGAGCGGCTCCACCTCCTCAGATTCTGCGCGGGCGAGCGCCTCCGGCGTCGGGTAACGGGCGAAGAGGGCATCGCGGACGGCGTTCACGGCTCGGTCGGTCGTCTGCGCCGAGAGGATCGTGAGGACGAGCGTCTCATATGGGTTACGGAAATCAAGAAAATGGCGCCTGCCGCCGACGATGGGGTACTCCTCAAAGAGGCGGCGGTGGATCTCACAGGCGGTCTCGCGGTTCATGGCTGATGGGGCAGGGCAGATTCGAACTGCCGTCAAAGCGTCCCAAACGCTCTAGGATGGACCAGGCTACCCTACTGCCCCCGTACCTGCATATGTTGGGGACCCAGGCAAAAATAGTTGCCGATGAGGGTAGTTCAGGGGAGCAGGGGAGTCGCTCCATCTTCACAGACGACGGTGCCGTCGTACACGCCCTCCACGATCGCCCGGTAGAGGTTCTCCGGGTTGCGGCCGTCGAGCACCAGGAGCGGGATCCCCGAGCGCTCGACCACCTTCCCCGCTACGATGTCGAGCACGGTGTTCGCGCCCGCACCCATCCTCTCTCGCGTGATGATATCGAGAAGCCCCTGCGGCGTGAGGCGCCCGTACCTCACAGCACCGGCATCCTTCTTCGGATCGGCGCTGTAGATCCCGTCGACCGACGTGGCGTTGATGAGGAGATCGGCACCGACGCTCTCGGCAAGAACCGCAGAAACCGCATCGGTCGTCTGCGCGGGAGTGATGCCGCCCATGACGACGATCTTCCCTCCCTCTGCGAACTCCTGTGCCTCCGTGTAGTTCTCCGCGACGCGCGGATAGGCTGCATCCCCGAGCCCGGTGATGAGAAGGCGCGCGTTCAACCGGGTCACCAGGATACCGAGCTCATCCGCCGCCGCCTCGCCGGCGCCGAGATTGCGGGCGACCCCGATGTACCGACGCGCCTCCCCCCCGCCGCCGACGACGATGAAGATCCGACACTTCTCGGCCATCTTTTTCAAAACAGACACATATCGACTGATATTGTTCGATTCAAGCGATGGAACCAGAACCGAACCGCCCAGAGAGATTACGATCTTCTTCATCCCACCGTATTATTATCCTGGATTCACTCATATACCTGTTGTGAAGAGGCTCTACTGCCCTGTATGCGGCTCCACGGACATCTGGGCGGCTACCGGAGGGTATACCGGCTGTATCTACCAGTGCAAGCATTGTGGCTACCGTGGGGCGCTGGTCGTCGAGTACGACGATGAGGAGCGGGACGACCGGTAGGGCGCCCGCAATAACTATCATGGTTCCCCTCACGCGATGATCATATGCACGAGGCGCGACTCTACCGGAAACTGGAGGAGAGCACCGTCCGCTGCTCCCTCTGCGCACATCGGTGCACTGTCAGGGAAGGAAAACAGGGAGTCTGCGGCGTCCGGATCAACCGCGGCGGCACGCTCTATGCCGTAACCTACGGTAAGGTCATCGCCGAAGCGATCGACCCCATCGAGAAGAAGCCGCTCAACCACTTCCTGCCCGGAACCCTCTCTTACTCCCTCGGCACCATCGGGTGCAACTTCCACTGCGAACATTGCCAGAACTGGCACATATCCCAGCAGACGCTGGAGATGGAGGCGCTCAGGGATCTCAGCCCGGAGCAGGGCGTGGAGCGGGCGATCCGGTCGGGCTGTGCGAGCATCGCCTGGACCTACAACGAGCCCACCATCTGGCACGAGTACCCGCTTGCGATGGGGATGCTTGCGCGGCAAAAAGGGCTCGGGACGGTCTACGTCACGAACGGCTACATCACCGAGGAGGGGCTCGGCGAACTCGCGGGGATGCTCAACGCGTTTCGCGTCGATATCAAATCGTTCTCCGACACCTTCTACCGGAAGGTCTGCGGCGGGCGGCTGCAGCCGGTCCTCGACGCGACGGCGCGTGCAAAGGAACTCGGGATGCACGTCGAGACGGTCACGCTCGTCATCCCCGGGCAGAACGACTCGATGGAGGAGATGGAGACGCTCATAGAGTGGGTGCTCGAAACCCTCGGCCCCGACACCCCGATGCACTTCACCCGGTTCCACCCCGACTACAGAATGCTCGACGCACGACCGACCGAGATCAAGAAGCTTGAGAAGATCTACGAGCGTGCGAAGGAACTCGGGCTCCACTACCCCTATCTCGGCAACGTCGGAGGCCACCCTTACGAGAACACCTACTGCCCCGCCTGCGGCGCCCTCGTCATCGAGCGATCGGGCTACGCCGTCAGGATACAGGGGCTTGAGGACCACACCTGCACCGAATGCGGCGGGCATATCGAGTATGTCTCCGAGATCAGGTGAACGGCAGAGGTTCCTGACCGACCGGATGCTCGGGACGCTCACCCGCTACCTCCGGTTCATGGGTTACGACACCATGAGCGCAAACAGCCTCTCTCCGGGAAGTTCGCGGGAGGATACCCTCCTCCTCAAGATCGCCATCAGAGACGACCGGCTCCTTCTGACCCGCGACCGCGAGCTCGTACGACGGGGTGGGGAGCGGGCGGTCTACATCGCATCCGAAGAGGTTATGGCCCAGGTCAGGCAGATCGCAGACCTCGGGCTGATCGAGTCCGGGGTCAGGATGAGTCGCTGCTCGCTCTGCAACACGCGCCTCCGGCCGGCCACCCTGCGGGAGATCCGGGAGGCATGTTACGCCCCTCGATCGATCGAGGGAAAAGAGTTCTCATGGTGTCCGGCATGCCGGAAACTCTACTGGATGGGTTCGCACGGCCGCCACCTCGAACGACGCCTGAGGGAATCCTTCTCCTCCTGACCCGGTGCGCTGGAACCCAAAAATAGCCCCTCCCGGGATTTTTTCAGGAATCCGAGAAAGATATATCAATTTCGAGGCGGTATAAGGCGCACGGTCAGCAGGCCGACCCTGCCCGGATCCCGATGTACCGAAAGGGGGCCATAGGCCCCGGTGGTCGGCGGAAACACCGGTTCAGGAGAAGAGGAATACCATGGAAAATCTGAAGATCGCATTTTTTTGCTGGGAATCGCTGTACGCAGAGCGGGTCGGCGGGCTCGCGAGCGCGGCGACGAATCTTGCCGAGACGCTGGCACAGGATCATGAAGTGCATTTTTTCACCCGGGGAGAGGGAAAGGATGTCGAGATCGACGGTGTGCAGTACCACTATTGCCGACCGTCGGGAGAGGATATCGTCCGGTACTGTTCCGACATGAGCCGGAAGATGATCGACCGGTTCCACGAGTTCGATGCACCCTCGTTCGATCTCCTGCACTTTCACGACTGGCATGTGGTCGACGCGCTCAAGCGGCTCCAGGACAGGGAGACCCTCCTCACCTACCACTCGACGGAATACGGGCGAAACGGGAATACGTTCAGCGACAGCTGGCCGTTTACAGAGATATCCCGGATCGAACGTTACGGTGCATCGATCGCGAAGCACATAACCGCAGTCTCTTCGACCCTCCGACGGGAGGCCATGGGTCTTTACAGGATCCCGGAGTGGAAGATCGACGTCATTCATAACGGCATCGTCCCGGATCTTTACCAGGCGGACGTCGATCCGGAAGCGGTGAAACGAGACTACGGGTTTGACCCGGACTCCTCGTTGATACTCTTCGTCGGACGGCTTGCATGGCAGAAGGGGCCCGACATGCTTGTGGATGCAGCTCCCACCCTCCTCAGGGAGCATGCCGACGGTCAGTTCGCGTTCATCGGCGAGGGGGAGATGCGCCGGGATCTCGAGGCCCGGGCCCGATCGCTTCCCGTCCGGTTCCTCGGACGACTTTCCGATGCGGATTATGTATCGCTCCTCAACGCAAGTGACATCGTTGCTATCCCGAGCAGGAACGAACCGTTCGGGCTTGTCCTCCTCGAAGCGTGGAGCGCCGGCCGGAGCGTCGTCGCCTCCGACGTCGGCGGGCTCTCGGAGAACATCGAGCACGGGACCGACGGGGTCAAGGTGCGGCCGCGCCCGGACTCGATAGCCCGGGGGCTCTCCCGGGTGGCCGGTTCACCCGAGAAAGCGCTCGCCATGGGCAGAGAAGGGCTTGATAAGGTGAAAAAAGAGTTCCTGTGGACCCGTGTCGGCGAGCGGACGGAAGAGATCTACAGAAAGATCGCGAACCGCGACACGATCCTCTGTTGATGATCACGGCGGCATGGCGGCCATGAGGTGCTCCATCAGGCGGAACGGGTCGGACGCAACGATAGGAGTCCCGGCATAGAGCTCCATCCCCCCGATATCCGACGTCCGGGAATGGAGATCGCCCCGGTCGACCACCCATGCGATGTAATACCCTCCCTCCCCGATCGGGGGCATGTAGATCGCCGCGTTGTAACTCTGCACCCCGATGTTATGGTAACACTCAAGCACTTTTGCAAGGGCAGGGGCGATATCGCGCGACGATTCTGCGATGATCGCAACCTCGTGCTCTTTTCGCGGCGTGAGGTTCGCCATGACGCGGGCGCCTTTATAGACTAAACCGAGGCCGACGGCGGTGTGGGCGGAGAAGAGATCGTCGAAGTACTCGCTCCCGTAGCGGCACCGGTACTCCTCGCGAACCCGCTCAAGCCGTGCCGGAGCGGCATACGGGCGGTGGGTCAGCAGCACCTGAGCATGGCTGTGCACGATGCTCGCCCCTGCACGCCAGAGGTGGTTCCATATGATAAAGGGGTGGATTGCCCGGGGATTCACACGGTTCGCATCCTGGCACCAGCGGATGGCCACGCTGATCATATCGGCGATCTGCGGCTCGGCGGTGATGTAGGGTTCGTTCTCCTTTGCAATGATGACGGCGTGAAGGTAGTCGTACTTGGCGATGTTGCCTGCGGTAATCCAGTGGTCGCCGTCGACCCGCCCGAACGTATCGGCCGGCGTCTCTTCGAGGGGGTTTACGAACGGCCCCTCCGCCGAGAGCGCCCGGAGATCCCGCGTCTCCTCGGCGCGGGGCGTCAACACCGGGCGGCGGGATCGGACGGAGTTAAAGAGCGTACTCTCGCCGGTCTGGTTATTGGTCACCCTCACGATCTGCTGCGTCTCGATATCGCCGTACTTCTCCCGCACCCACTCACGCATCGCGTCGGGAAAGACCAGGCGCCCGGGTTCGACGTACCAGGAGTAGATCCGGCCTACGAGTTCTTCCATATCCGGTGCGAGTTCCTTCACGATGCCCGGCAACCGGGTGATCTTAAGCTCTGCCATAGGGTTCCGGTTTACCGACCATGCAGCGATAAAGATTCGTATCAAACGAATGAACGTGCGGGATAGCACGGACTGGATGTACTGTTCCGGGTTCCAGCCCGGCATAAAATGGAAGGTTTATTGATGACGGATAACGAATATAATCTAAATAAACGGGGATCTTGAACAGCACCACCGATTACGCATCTCACCGGCAGCAGGAAATGGCATTCTTTGATAGGTTCCGAACGAACATCGACGGATTACAGCAGGCGAAGGATTATCCTGGCCTGGTTGCGGTTCTGGATAGCGATGATCCCGGCAACCGTGTTGCTGCAGCGCGAGCTCTCGCCGCCCTCGGGGTTCCTGCCATCCCGGATATCCTCAGGGCGCTTGAGCGGGCCCGCCCTGCTTCCCGGACCCGGATAGCCGGGGCGCTCGTCTCGATCGGCGCACCCTCTATCCCACTGCTCCTCGCCCTGATCCTCCGGGCCGGCCCTGGCCTGCAGGCATCCATCGCCCACGCGATCGCAACGGCCGACAACTCGATGGCCGAGATGCTGCTGCCCGCGCTGCACCATGAACAACCGGCTATCCGGCGGGCTACGGTGATCGCCCTCCAGGGGATGGGGAAAAAGGCAATCCCGCCCCTCATAGGAGCGCTCCGTGATAGCAATCTCCCGGTGCGAAGAGAGGCTGCAAACGTGCTTGTTGCGATGCAGTGGTCGCCCGACGACCTCCAGGAGAAGGTGCAGTTCTACTATATCCTGGAAGACTGGAAGGAGCTTGCAAAATTTCAGGGAGCGGCCGTCCCGATCCTCATCAAAGCGCTCGGTAGCGCCGATCCCCGCATACGGAGCGAGGCAGCGCGAACTCTCGGAAAGATCCGCGACACCCAGGTCGTCCTGCCACTCATAAAGGCCGTACATGATCCCCAGCTGGATGTGCGGATACGCGCCATCGAGGCGCTCGGGGAGGTCGGCGACGACCGGGCGAAACCTCCGCTGGTCAACGCCCTGAGCGATCCTCACCATATGGTGCGGATGGAGGCGGCATGGGCACTCGGCAGGCTGGGCTGGGTGCCGCAGAGCGATATGCAGAGGGCGGAATACCTGATCGCGGGCGAAAAATGGAGTGAACTGGTCAGGATGGGAAGACCGGCCATCCCGCCGCTCATCCGGGCACTGGGGATCGGGTACTCAGGGGTTCGCACCGGCGCAAGTGAGGCGTTACGGCAACTGGGGCAGCCTGCGCTCAACGCTCTGAAGATAGAGATATCACAGAAGGATCCCGCACGGAAAGAACGGGCTCTGGCTGCACTCGAGTACATTCAGCAGCGTCAGGAAGAGGTGATCCGGACACAGCCCGTGTTGGAGGATTCCTCCCGGTACCAGGAAGAACTCAAAGAAGGGCTTGCCATACAGAAGCGGTTTGAGAAGCAGTTCGGGCGCCCGAACTACGCCCCGGATAGAGATGCCGAAAAACCCTCGCCGCCTGCCCGGAAGAAGGTTCCGGAGAAACCTGAAAAACCCGTGGATGAGACACCTGAAGAGCCTGAAGCGCCCCTAAGCCTCAGTGATCTCATCCATGAGAGCCAGCAGGCAGAGGCTGCATGGGCAAAGGTCAAGGCCCGCTGGAAGGCCGATATGACTGAAACGGCACCCGGGACCGCGATCCCGCTCGACCAGCTCATCCCCCTTGAGTTCGCGGAAGAGATCGCCGTGGCCGGCGAGGCCGACCAGGAGGAATACACCTACCGGCCTGAAGAGGAAGAGCCGATGCCGCAGGAACTGGATATCCCGAAGATCCAGAAAGAGACGGTCGTGGCGCCCGAACCGCCGGAACCACTCCCCGAGAAGACAGCGCTCGAGAAATGCCTTGAGGCGCTCAGGAGCAGTGACGAGAACATCCGGGCTGCAGCGGTCGCTGCACTCCAGGTCATGGGGGAGGAGGCGGTCGGGTATCTCATCGAAGCGCTGGGCGACCCGCACTACAGCGTCCGCATCGCCGCCGCGGAAGCGCTCGGTGAGATCGGGGATCCGGATGCCGTCGAGGCGCTGATCAGGACGCTCGGCGACGCGCGAGAGGATGTGCGGATCACCACCGCTTCCGCGCTTGGATGTATCGGCGACCGTCGTGCGATTTTGCCGCTCATACACCTCTTCCGCGACAGGTACCATGGTGTCCGGATCGCTGTGGCAGATGCCGTTGTGGAGTTCGGACGTGCTGCACTCGGAGATCTCGAAGAAGCGCTGAACGATCCCTTACCGGCCGTCCGGGTGACGGCAGCACGGACGATAGGGCTGATCGGTGCAACTGAATCGGTTCCTCTCCTTATCACGCGTCTTGGGGATACGGCACCGGAGGTCCGGTGGAGCGTTGCCAGAGCCCTGGCCGGTTTCGGCGCCATGGCAATCGATCCGCTCTCTCTTGTACTGAGAACCGGCAGCAAGGAGATGCGTCTTGCGGCGATCGATGCCCTCTGGGAGAATCCGGATGAACGGGCCGAGGATGTCCTGCGTTACGCTCTCGAAGACAAGGATGAGGAGGTGAGGACAAAAGCTGCGGCCGCCCTCAGAAAGCGGCAGGTGATAGATGTATGGCGGAGGACGCTCGGCAGCCAGGTCGAGGAGGAGGAGCGCTCCCCGAAGAAGAAGGTCCGGGTGGAGGACAAGAAGGCGTTTGAGCAGTCGGGCAAGCAGGACATCGACGCCCTGATCGGCGCGCTCAAGGACAAGGACTGGAACACGCAACTCAGTGCCGCAACGCGCCTCATCATGATGGGGCGCCCTGCCGTGGACGGCCTCATCCGTGCACTCAGGGGCGAAGATCCTGATATCCAGGCTGCTGCTGCCAGTATCCTCGGCGATATGCGCGAGACCGCGGTCACGCCGCTCATGGACGCCTTGAGCGACAACGACCGGTTCGTCAGGCTTGTTGCCGCCCGCAACCTTGGCAGAATAGGGAACAAACGTGCAATCGAGGCCCTGATCGGTTCGCTACACCGTGAGCCCGACACCGAGGTCCGGACGACCGTGGCGGAGGCGCTCGGGTACATGGGGAGCAGGCAGGCGATCGAGTCCCTGACCCTTGCGCTGCAGGACAGGGAGGAGACTGTCAAGATCGCCGCTGCGCGCTCGCTCGGCTACATCGGGGATCTCCGTGCCATTGAACCGCTGGTCATGGCGCTCCATGATGTGGATGACCGGGTCAGGTATGCCGCACTCGAGACGCTGAGAGACCCGGGCGATATGGTGCGCCGTCACCTGATCGGCGCCCTGCGTTCAGGAGACGAGACGTTCCGGTCGGGTGTCGCGGAAGCGCTGGATGCAGGCGGCTGGACACCGGAGACCAGCGAAGAACAGACGCTCTACCTCATGGCACAGGGGAGGTGGACCGAGATAGAGCAGATCGGCGCCGACGCCCTGCCGGTGCTTGCAGAAGTTCTCTCCGATCCGCTGATCGAGGTGCGGGCAAACGCCGTTCGGGCGATCGACCGGCTCGGGGGAGAGGAAGCCGTCGCCCTGCTCATCCGGGCACTCAAAGATGATGCGCTCATGGTCAGAAAGCGGGCTGAATGGGTACTGATCCGTATAGGCGAAACAGCCATCCCGGCGCTCGACCAGGCGTTTGAGGAAGAAGAGCAGCCGGAAGCCCGGGAGGGACTGCAACGGATCATCGAGAGGATCCGTATGAGCGGGATGGAGAAGGATTAGGGGATCCGCCCGGTCTCTCTCCAGTAATCGTACTCGTGGTGCCAGCGATCCTTGTTTGCCGTGACCAGCGCCTGCATCCGCTCGAAGATCTCGGCGTGACGTCTCTCCTGGTCGGGATAGATCTCCTTCTTCTCGATGGCCTGTACGAGCTGTTTGCCAAGTTCGTAAGCCCTCCCCTCCGCGGGCACGATCGTCTCCGGGTCGCCGCCGAGGACCACGCCGATGCCGCCAACGGTATTCGCGCCAAGCGTCTGGAGGACGCCGTTGAGATAATCCACGACCTCATCCGCACCGGAACCGCCCGCCGTGGAGACGGCACACCCGTACTTCCCGAGGAACATCTGACAGTGGATGGCGTCCGCCATCCGGTCGAGCATCGTCTTTATCTGGGCGGTGACCGAGTCGATGTAGTTCGGCGAACCGAGGACAATCCCGTCAGAGTCAAGCATCTTCTGGTAGAGTCCGGCAAAATCGTCCTTTCTAACGCATGTTCCACGCTCGTAGCAGACCGTGCAGCCGATACAGTAATCGATCCGGAGCTTCGCGACATCCACGAGTTCCACCTCCGCCCCGGCGCTCTTCGCCCCGTCGAGAACTCCCTGGACAAGCCGGAGTGTCTGGCTCCTTGAGCCGCGAGGACTCCCGTTGATCCCGAGTATCTTCATTGCATCCCTATTTCGTCTTTTAGCCTGTATCCGGATGACATTTCCCCACAGCCCTATGATATATCGTGCATGACATCGATCGCGACGTGGTACTGCCGGTCGCAATCCCCCGGGAACGGATCGATCGTGAATATCTTCGTCTCATCCGGCGCGAACCAGGAGGCAAACCGGGTCTCGGTCGCCCGGATCATGTTGCTCTCGTCGTCGATGAGCATGAACCGGATGACGACGTTTTTTGCAGGGCCGTCGCCGGTGTTGGTCACTGTTCCCGATGCGACCCAGTAGCAGGACCCATCGGTGCGCATATGTTTCTTGGGCGCGGTGGCACTGACCGCGAACGACGGTTGCGGCCCGGCGGCTACGTAGGTGGTATAGGCAGAGATGGCCGCCTCCGGTGTCGTGGTCGGGGTCTCCAGCTCCACGGAACTCCCCATGCAACCTGCCGTGACGGCGGCGCTGAGGAGGCAGCCGAGAAGGATAAGAATCGCAAGACTCCTTCCCGGGAGAGAGTCTTTCTCCATGATGGTTCATCGACCGGTGGGTATATAATGGATATGAAACCGCATCCGGAACGTGGAACGATTTATCTGCTCTCCGGGCAAGGGCAGACAGGAACCGGGAGTGTGACTGATGTTCAGGGAGATGAAAAAATCCGCCGGAACAGTGACGGTCTGCAACGCCATGACCGGAGAGGTTGAAGAGGTCGAGAAAGTCGTCAAATCCGACGAAGAGTGGCAGCGCCAGCTGACACCGGAAGAGTTCGCCATCACCCGGAAAGCAGGCACGGAACCGGCCTTCACCGGGAAGTATCGGGACACCACGGAGGACGGCCTGTACGTCTGCGTCTGTTGCGGCAACCACCTCTTCTCCTCGAAGGCAAAGTTCGGATCGGGGACGGGCTGGCCGAGTTTCACAGAACCCGTATCCAGCCGAAACATCAGGACGGAGCCCGATACCCGGTTTTTCATGAACCGGACGGAGGTGCTCTGCCGGCGATGCGACGCCCACCTGGGCCACGTCTTCGACGACGGGCCGCCGCCGACGTACCAGCGCTACTGCATGAACTCGGCATCGCTCCGGTTCATCCGCCGGGAGGATCTCGGGGGATCACGCGAATGCTTATCCCGGGGCGGCGCTGATTCTTGAAGCGTGACCGCCCAACCATCCCCCTGGGATGAAGATTACCGGCGGCGGGGAAACCTCTGGGGAGGAGCCCCCGCACCGCTCCCGGAGATTCCCTCCGGTGCAGCCGTCCTCGAGGTCGGTTGCGGGAACGGTAAGACCCTTGAGGCGCTCGCCCGGCGATCCACGCACGTGATCGGGATCGACATCTCCCGCGAGGCCGTCACCCTCGCCCGTCGCCGACCGGGAACGGCAGAGGTCGGTCTTGCCGTCGCCGATGCCCGGCACCTGCCGTTCCGGGACGGGGCGTTCGATGCGGTCCTCCTGATTCACGTCGCCGGTCACCTCCCGCGGGAGGGAAGAGACGCACTGGCCTCCGAAGCAGTCCGGGTGCTTCGCCCCGGCGGAACACTCTTCTTCCGGGGTTTCTCCGTCGAGGACATGCGCGCCGGGAAGGGGACGGAGATGGAACCGTGGACGTTCCGGCGGGGCGGGGGCATCATCACTCACTACTTCACCGAAGGCGAGGCGGCGGAACTCTTTGTGCCGCTCACAGCAGTCTTTGTCAGGACGCATCGCTGGCGGATGCGGGTCAGGGGGCAGGATCTTCCCCGGGCCGAGGTGGAGGCGGTGTTTGATAAAGCGACAGGTTAAAGGGCAGAGCCCGGGACAGTGCGATATGCTTTCGAAGATGAGCGGAGTTCGAGCACCGTCAGGTGGGACATAGCCATGGAAATGAGCATCATCCCCTGTATCTATCCCGCAAAGTTCATCCTTCATAGCCCCCGCCCCCTCCCCCCGGACAGGGGCAGTGCGTGGCGATAACCGATGGACAGCTGTGTACGGTTTGTATGCGAAAAGAAATCATCCGGCAAAAGCCCCACGATGCCTGCAGGCGGGCAGCATCAGGGGTAGACATACCTTTTTACCCGTTCGGACCGACCTATAGGTACCTGAATACAGGGGAAACGTGAACCACGCCGATCGATGCGGCGGCTCCCGGGTTCCTCCGTGCAGCATGGTCAACCTTTTTTGACATTCGAGCAAAATAACAGGAGAGGAAGAGAGGTCATGTGTATTGCAATGCCCGCTGAGGTACTCGAGATAAAAGAGGGCAACATCGGTGTCGTCGACTTCGGCGACCTGCAGCAGGAGGTCAGGCTCGATCTCGTCGACGTGAAGGTCGGGGAATTCGTCCTCGTCCACGTCGGATTTGCCATCCAGCGCCTCAGCAGAGAGGAGGGGCTTGAGACCCGCGAGGTCTTCAGGCAGGTTTACGCTGCGATGGAGGAGTAATGCACGAGTACAGCATCGCCTACGACATCTACACGACCGCCCGCCGGGCTGCGCTCGATAACAATGCAACCGAGGTGAAGCGCGTCTCTGTGGATGTCGGCAAGATGGCGATGGTGAACCCCGAGCAGGTGGAGTTCCTCTTCAACGTCATCATCGAGGACGATCCGCTCTTCTCGGGTGTAGAACTCTCGTGCCGGGACGTCGAGGCGCGCACCCGGTGTTCCTGCGGTTATGAGGGGGACGAGCGGTTCGTCTGCCCCCGATGCGGAAAACTCCCGGAGATCGTTGCTGGAATGGAAATCGTAGTAACCAACATCGAGATAGAAGTGAACGAAGAATGAAAGTCAACCTCATGCACGGTGCCGGCGGCGAGGTGATGGGCGAGCTCCTGCGCGTCATCACCAGACTCGAGCACAACAACGCCGGCGGGATCGGGCTCGAATCGCTCGACGACGGCGCAGTCATCCCCCTGAACGGCCAGAACATCATCTTCACGACCGACAGCCACGTGGTCTCGCCGATCTTCTTCCCCGGCGGGGATATAGGACGCATCGCCGTCTCCGGGACGATCAACGACCTTGCTATGATGGGGGGGCGGCCGATCGCCCTCTCGTGCGGCATGATCATCCCCGAGGGGTTCGAGGTCGCGGATCTCGAGCGGATCGTGGCGTCGATGGATGCGGCACTCGGGGAGTGCGAGGCAAACCTCGTCACGGGGGATACCAAGGTGCTCGAACGGGGTGCGCTCGACGGCATCGTCATCAACACCGCCGGGATCGGCGTCGCCGAACGGGTGGTGCGGGATAACGGACTTCAACCCGGCGATGTTGTCATCGTCAGCGGCACCATCGGAGACCACGGCATCGCCATCATGGCCCACCGCGAGGGATTTGATTTCGGCGACCAGATCAGGTCCGATGTCGCCCCCCTCTGGAAACTCGTCGAGCGGGCGCTCGCAGCCGGGGATATCCACGCCATGAAAGACCCGACAAGGGGCGGATTTGCAAATGCCATCAACGAGATGGCAACGAAGAGCGGTGTCGGCGTCGTCATCGAAGAGGAGGCACTCCCCATCCGGACAAACGTTCGGAGCGCCGCCGGGATGCTCGGCATCGATCCCCTCGAGGTGGCAAACGAGGGCAAGGTCGTCATGGGGGTTGCGCCCGATGATGCGGATGCCGTCCTCGCAGCGCTCCGTTCCCACCCCTACGGTCGGGATGCGGCGATCGTCGGCAGGGTCGTCGAAGGCTCCCACGTGGTCATGCGCACCGCCATCGGCGGAGAACGGTTCATCGAACCGCCGGTCGGCGATCCGGTTCCCCGGGTCTGTTAGCCGGCAACCATACCTCTTTTTACCACGCGCCCATATACGCGCGGTCTTATATGGAGAAGCATGAGACGATGACGGAGGAGGCAGGCGTCGAGGTGCGCCTGGTGAACGTCTGGGACGTGGAGGTGATCGCCGGCCTCTACCGGGCGGGGGGCTGGTGGAACGAGGAGTGGAACCCCAAAGGGCTCCGTGGCCTCATTGCAGGGAGTTTTGCCTTTGCCGTCGCCATCGATAAGGCGACCGGCAAAGCGGTCGGCATGGGCAGGGTGATCTCGGACGGCGTCTCGGACGGCTACGTCCAGGATCTGGTCGTCCTCCCCGGATACCGTGGCCGGGGCATCGGAACGATGATCTTATCTACGCTGCTCGATTACTGTACGGCTACAGGTGTCGCCTGGGTTGCCCTCGTCGCCGAACCCGGGACCGAGCCGTTCTACACCGCTCTTGGGTTCCGGAGGATGGAAGGGCATACACCCATGCGGTGGCGCCCCGAAAGGAAGTGAAAAATGCTGAGACTGGCCGATTTCAAGCCCGTAGGTCTGGACGACCGCGATCTATTCTCCGGGCAGTACCGGCGGTTTCCTCAGGTACACAGCGACAACACGTTCGCAAACATGGTCTGCTGGAACCATTACGCAGACTACCGTTTCGTGCAGATCGAAGACTCGATCGTCCTCTCGAGCACCATCGACGGCGTGACGACGTTTCGTATGCCGATCGGCCCGAGGAACCCCGCTCTCCTCGACGATGTCATCGATCTCGCGCTCCGGGAGGGCGGCGACGCACCGCTGCTGATCCTCGATCCGGCAAACGAGGAGTGGTTCCGGGAGACTTATCCCGGTCTCCCGCTCCACGAAGAACGGGACTTCTTCGACTACATCTACCGGACCTCCGATCTCGCCGAACTCACGGGGAAGGATTATGCCACCATCCGCCGCCAGGTCAACCGGTTCAGCAGGGAGTATGCGTATACGGTCGAGGAGATCACGGAAGAGAACATCGAAGAGGTCTGGGAGTTCCTGGTTATCTGGTGCGAGTGGCGGGACTGCGACTCCGTGCCCGTCCTTGCCGCCGAGAAAGACGCCATCCTCTTTGCCGTGAACAACTTCTTCGCCATCGGGCTCGAGGGGTGGATCATAAGGATCGGCGGCACCATCGGGGCGATATCTATCACCGGACCGGTCAACACATCCATGACGGTCGTCCACT
>JBAYQF010000007.1:0-16417 GCA_041677325.1 Methanoculleus sp. | reverse complement strand
GTCATCCGACGGCAAGGTCATCCGACGGCAAGGTCATCCGACGGCAAGGTCATCCGACGGGGCGACAACTCCGGAAATCATTATCCCATCGTGCAGCATCACCCGGCGATGATATGACTGCCGTATGCGTTGATACGAACCTCTTTCTTGAGCTCTATGAGTCAAACGAAGACCTGGAAGCGATTGTTGCGGATCTCAGTGCGCTGGCGGCGCACCTCGTCTTCCCTGATATCATTATTGATGAGTTCCTTCGCAACCGATGGCGCGTTCTCGACCGGATCGCAGACGACGTGCGCAAGCGTGAAGCAGGTGAGATCCGCCTGCCCTCTATCGTCCGTGATACCCAGAACGCTGCATCGCTACAGCGCTCTGCTGAAGAGTATGATAGGGCTATCGAGGCGCTTTGCAACGATATCGAGAGCATGATCAGAGATCCCGCTGCCGATCTGATTGCCCGGGCGTTCACCGCCCTTGCCGGTAACCCTTCCGTGCGGGTCTTTCGGCGGACCGATGAACTCATCATGCGGGCTCACCGCCGCAAGCTTCTCGGCAACCCCCCGAAAAGCGCGGGTACGGATACCATCGGCGACGAGCTCGTCTGGGAGGTGCTGCTCTCGAACCTTGAAGAAGACCTGATCCTCATCACGCGGGACCGGACGTACCGCAACCACGCCGCCTATCTCCTGCGGGAGTACCGGGAGATGACGGGCGGCGCCCTTACGATCACCGACGGGATATCCGACGCCCTGGTGCTGGTCGGGAGGCGGGCGTCACCGGCGTTGATCGGGTTTGAGGGTCGGAGCGCAGCGAACCGGGGGTAAGGGTCTGTCGAGCCGGTGAAGCGGGATGATATATCTTCCACCTCTGTTTAGTGTCCGATCCCTGATATGTTCGATTAACCGCCTTTTGCCCTGCATGATGGGGCTATGGGAACTCCCGGCGGCATATGGGACGCGGTATCGCAATATCTATATGTGTAAAAAATAATCAACATGTGTTGACAGTATCTTTCAGCACCGTCCCCGAACTGGCACGTTTGCTCTCCCTGCTCGGGAACGAGCAGCGGCTTGCCGTGCTCAGGGCAATTGCGGACGACGAGAAGTATGCCCGCGAGATCGCCGAAGAGCTCGGCATATCACGGCCGCTGGCTGCCATTTACCTCCGGCAGCTCGAAAAGTCCGGTCTTGCAGAGGGGGCCGGCAGGACATCGGACGAGCCGCCGTATCTCCGGCGGTGTTACCGGGCGGTGCCGTTCGAGGTGGTGCTGAACCTGGATGCGATCCTGTCATTGGAGAGATCGTAAGATGCAACAGGAACGATGGAAACTCATGTTGAAGGCCCTATGGGGCGCCGTCATCGCATTTCTCGTTATCGGCAGTCTCCTCGCCGGTCTGTTTGGCGATTCGAACTCCTTGAACTCCGTGATCGCCGGATCCTTCATCGTTATCATCAATCTCGGCGTCCTGACGCTGCTCCTCATCATCGTGGTGCGGATCAGGGAGTGGGTCGAGGGACAGGCGGCGAGTGTCGCCGATCAGAAGGATGCCGGTGCGGAACTCCAGTTGCTGCGGCAGTCGATGGAGCGGATAGAGACAAAGGTGGACAGGATTGAAAAGACCCTCGATGGGATCTTGGAGTAAGATATTCTGCTCTAAAAAATGATTGAATGGGTGTATGACGGACGTGCAGTCGCGTGTTTCAGGGTATGGCAGACGATGCGCAGGTAGGGTTCCACCGCACATGATGCCTGACCACGTACTAGTAAGAATTTCCAACGTAATAATGTTTACCATTTATAACAAAGATATTGTTTTGTAGCAACAGGGGGTGCTCCCGTAATGGTCTGTCTCCTGCTGTTCCAGCGAGAGGTATCCGCCAGGCCATGCGATACAGCCGTTGCAGGTCGCCCCGTCAGGGCGATGGCCTGCACCGCACCATTGTGTTTCTGGATCGTTTGCCTGCTCGAAAAACTCTCGTAGCATCTCCTCCGTGAAGAACCCGTCACGATGGACGGCCTGGATGAGGAAAGGAGGAGATGCGGCCCGGTCGAGTCCCGCAGCCCCCTCGCCCCGCTGATCGGGTGGGTTCGGGGCGGCGACGTTGGCGAACCTTCCGGGGCCAGCCATCACCCTGATCCTGATGGAAGGTTTTTCACCTGAGAAAGCCTTCCTTTTCAGAGGTGATGTTATGGCGATTGACTGGTACGATGAATTCGTTGATTTAGGTCACACCCCTGGCCCGGATGAACTCGTAGCCCTCTACTACTTCGAACCTGCAACGGGGATCAGCAGGGAGGAGGCGGTCGGAAGGATCGCATCGGAGAGTTCGACCGGAACCTGGACGACACTTTTTACCCTACCGCCCCGGATGCGGGACCTTCAGGCAAAAGCGTTCGAGATCGAGGGGAATTACGTAAAGATCGCATACCCGCTTGCCCTCTGGGAAGAGGGGAACGCAGCCCAGCTCCTGAGCGGGATCGCCGGAAACGTCTTCGGGATGAAGGCACTCGATCGCCTCCGGCTGATCGACGCCTCGTTCCCGGCCGAGTATCTCCGGCATTTCAAGGGCCCTCACTTCGGGATCGAGGGGATCCGGGATATGATGAAGGTCCGCGGCTGGCCGCTCACGGGCGCCGTCCCAAAGCCGAAAGTGGGTTTCACGGCCGAAGAGCATGCAGAGGTCAGTTACGAGACCTGGATGGGCGGGTTTGACTTCGTCAAAGACGACGAGAACCTGACGTCGCAGCCGTTCAACCGGTTCGAGGATCGCGTCCGGACGATGGCGAAACTGCGGGATAAGGCCGAGCAGGAGACCGGCGACGTGAAGTCTGCGTTCATCAACATAACGGCCGATACCGAGACGATGAAGAAGCGGGCGAAGATGCTTGCGGAGTACGGCTGGAACTACGCGATGATCGATGTCGTGGTTGCCGGGACGTCGGCCGTCGCGACTCTCCGGGATTACTGTTCCGACCTCGGGCTTGCCATCCACGCTCACCGGGCGATGCATGCGGCTTTCGACCGGGACGAGAGGCACGGGATCACGATGCAGTTCCTGGCGAAGATGATGCGTCTCATCGGTGTCTCGCAGATCCATACCGGGACCGCCGTAGGGAAACTGGTCGGCACCCGGGCGGAGGCCACAGTGCTTGCGGATATCCTCCGGGAGAAGCACACGAACGCCACTGGCCATATGGCCCTCGACCAGGACTGGGGCACTATAAAGAGCGCTTTCCCTGTCTCTTCAGGCGGGCTCCACCCCGGGCTTGTGCCGGACGTGCTCGATATCTATGGTACCGAGCTCGTCCTCCTCGTGAGCGGCGGCATCCATGGCCACCCGAAAGGGACACGGGCGGGTGCAGAAGCGACAATGCAGGCGATCGAGGCCTGGCAAAACGGCGAGACGCTTGAAGAGAAGGCAAAGAAGGCACCTGCACTTGCGGAGGCGCTTCTGAAATGGGGGTACTATAAACCGAAATAAGGGATAGGCATCTCTTGATTGGATTCCCGGCTCTCCACCAGAGAGCCTGAACACCTCGCCCGGTCGGCGGTTTCGTGGGCGGAGGACGCCCGTGGCGTTACCCGACATCACCACTGAAGTCATGTAAATTATCGGGGCTCTCGATGGTGATATGTCGCGCCGGGACTTCCGGGATGCTCTCGGCTCAAGGGACAGCGAACACTTCAGGAGAGTATGGAGGTAAATATATGGAATATATTGCAGTCGTTGGTAACATTAGTATTGCAGTCATTGTTACCATTCTTGCGGGGTTTGTGAGTTCAAGCATTTTCGCTGGTTGGATAAATGCGCCGGAACTCGGAGTAATCGTCGCTATTGCAACAATGGGGGCGTTTATTTTGTGGGCAACTTACCATCCAAAGAACAAGTAGGGTATGGGGCTCCTGCTTAAACCCGAACCCTTACTTCCTCGGAACAAGTTTCACCGCTGTCCCGTATGCGAGAAGTTCCGCCGCCGTCGTCATCGTCTGCGACGTCGTAAACCGTATGTTCACCACCGCGTCGGCCCCGAGGTCGTGCGCGGCGTTGACCATCCGGTTGTACGCCTCCGTCCGTGCATCGGAGAGCATCGATGTGTACTCTTCGAGTTCGCCGCCGACGAGGCTCTTCAAACCCGCAGTGATATCTTTTCCCAGGTGTTTCGTCCGTACGGTGTTGCCGAATACCACGCCGAGGATCTCCCCCACGGCGTAACCCGGCACCTCATCTGTTGTCGTCAGTATCATGATTTACTCCTTGATCGGTTCGATATCCTCCTCGCGCCCCCGCCATATGAGCAGCGCGGCGCCGATCACGGCGAGCGGGATGCCGAAGAAAGGCACCAGAAGCGCAAGCAGTATGCCGATGATGATCAGGGCAATCCCCCAGCGTACCTGGTTTTGCATACCCATCTTTGTGATGGTTTTAGGGATAATCGTTCGTATTTTCTCCATTTCCATGAACCTATCCTGCACAGAATAGATGCAGTAAAGAGGCTTGAACCACAATATGTAAGAAGCGTGAGATACGGTCAGACATCGAGATCGACCAGGACAATCAGGAGTGAAACAGTTGTATAAGGTAGAAGCAGCGACGAAACTCGCCGATCGGGTTTACGAATACTGGATACATGCGCCGCAGGTGGCCGGGCATGCACGGGCGGGCCAGTTTGTCATCCTGCGCCTGCATGAAAAGGGCGAGCGGATACCGCTCACCATCTCCGCGGTAAAGGGAGATGCCGTCCGGGTGATATTCATGACCGTCGGGAAGACGACCGAGGAGCTTGCAACGCTTCGCACCGGCGACAGCATCAGCGACGTCGTAGGCCCGCTCGGCAGACCAAGCGAGATCGATAACTACGGTACCTGTTGCGTCATCGGGGGCGGCGTCGGGATAGCAAGCACGCCCCTCATCGCAAAGGAGCTAAAAGAGGCGGGCAATCACGTCATCGGGATCATCGGTGCGCGAAACGCCGATCTCCTCATCCTCGAGGACGAGATGCAGGAGATCTGCGATGAGTTCTACATCACGACCGACGACGGGAGCAAGGGTGTTCACGGGTTTGCGGCCGACGTCCTGAAGAAACTGCTCGCAGAGAGGAAGATCGACCGGGTCTGGATCATCGGCCCCGCCATCATGATGAAGGTCACTTCCGGCGCGACGGTGCCCTACGGCATCAAGACCTACGTCAGCTTAAACCCGATCATGGTCGACGGGACGGGGATGTGCGGTTCCTGTCGGGTGACCGTCGGCGGTGAGACGAAGTTTGCCTGCGTCGACGGCCCCGAGTTCGACGCCCACCAGGTTGACTTCAACGAGCTGATGCAGCGGCAGCGGATATACACCGGCCAGGAGAAGGTCGCGCTCGAGCAGTTTGCGGAGCACCGGTGCCGGTGCGAAGAGGGAGGGCACCACCATGGGTGATCGGCCGGCCGACGTCAGGATCAACGACTTTAACGAGGTCGATTGCGGCCTCTCCACGGACGAGGCGATCGCCGAGGCGGAGCGTTGCCTGCAGTGCAAGAAACCGCTCTGTGTCCGGGGATGCCCCGTCTCCATCGATATTCCCGCGTTCATCGGGCACGTCGCGGAAGGCGATTTCTCTGCAGCCGCCCGCTCGCTCAAGGAACAGAACATGCTCCCCGCCATCTGCGGGCGGATCTGTCCGCAGGAGACCCAGTGCGAGGGCGTCTGCATCCTCGGAAACAAGGAGACACCGATCCGGATCGGCGCACTCGAGCGGTTTGTGGCCGACCGGGAGCGGGAAAACGGCGCCGAACTCCCCGATGTGGCGAAGCCGACCAGGAAGCGTGTGGCGGTCGTGGGCTCCGGACCGGCGGGGCTGACCGCCGCGGCCGAGCTCGCCCGGAGAGGCCACGCCGTCACGATCTATGAGTCGCTCCACGAGGCCGGCGGCGTCCTGACCTACGGCATCCCTGCGTTCCGGCTCCCGAAGGATGTCGTCAGGGCGGAGATCGACCAGGTGCTCGCCCTCGGCGTCCGGTTGAAGAAGAACCACCTCGTGGGAAGGAGCGTCAGCGTCGACGAACTCCTCGACCATGACGCGGTCTTCCTTGCGACCGGGGCGGGGCTTCCTGCATTCATGTGCATCCCGGGAGAGAACTTAAACGGCGTCTACTCGGCAAACGAGTTCCTGACGAGAGTGAACCTGATGCACGCCGAAGCGTTCCCGGAGTCCGATACCCCGGTGATGCATGCCGCCCGCGTTGCGGTGATCGGCGGCGGCAACGTCGCGATGGATGCGGCAAGGGTCGCCCGCCGCCTGGGGGCGAAAGTCTCTCTCATCTACCGGCGGGGCGAGGAGGAGATGCCGGCGCGGAGGGCCGAGGTCGAACACGCGAAGGAGGAAGGGATCGAGTTTTACACCTGCGTAAACCCGACCCGGATCCTCGGCGAGCAGTGCTGCGTCACCGGCATCGAGTGCGTGAAGATGTCGCTCTGCGGCGTCGATGCGAGCGGCCGCCGGTCGCCTGAACCGATCGAGGGGAGCGAGTTCACCCTCGACGTCGACATGGTCGTCCAGGCGATCGGGACGAGCCCGAACCCGCTCCTCGTCTCCCTCATCCCGGGCCTTGAGCGCGGGCGGAGGGGGAACGTCGTCGTCGACAAGAACGGCCGGACATCGATCCACCACGTCTACGCCGGCGGGGATATCGCCACCGGCGCGGCGACGGTGATCGAAGCGATGGGCTCGGCAAAGCGCGCGGCGGCGGCGATCGATGCGATGCTGAAGGAAGAGTAAATTCTATTTTTTGATCGGCCGGGGATTTCTGCTGGGGTAAAATTGGTCCAGCCAATTCTTCGGATGTGCCGTCCGGAGCGTGAACACCGAAAGGACGACGTTTTGTAGAAGCAGAGTTCGAGAAGACCCGTGGCTTTCGAGCGGGATGCCCCTCGTGACCGGAAGGGCGCGTACATGCCCGGAAGAAAGGCATGTTCCCCTGCAAAGGACGTATCCGTCGCTCCGGCCCTATCTCCGCTTCCGGT
The DNA here is from genome assembly GCA_041677325.1 of Methanoculleus sp. Lineage (GTDB taxonomy): Archaea > Halobacteriota > Methanomicrobia > Methanomicrobiales > Methanoculleaceae > Methanoculleus. The sequence continues at coordinate 9,412 of JBAYQF010000007.1, read as the reverse complement.
ACAGAACAAAACTCATCCCTACACCAAGAGCCGCGAAGACCGCTCCGAACCCCGGCGTCGTCGTCCGGAGCGACTGCCCGGGCGCCAGATCCGAGGGGACCTGTATAATGTCCGTCTTCTGACCAGCCCGGACGGTAATCTCCCAGACGATGTTGCCGCTGCCGTAGACTTTCAGCACGACGTTCTCGACACGGGCACCCGCGGGCTGCCCGGAGAGGGCCTGCGTCTCCGTTTCGGCTCTCCCGACCGTGAGGTTCTCTTCCGAGATGTAGGTGGTGGAGACGATCTCGCCGCCCGACAGGTCGACGATGTACTCCGTGAACACGCCGGTATCGTTGATGAAGTAGACCTGCGCCCGCGAAGGTCTGGTCGTAACCTCCTCATAGCGGTTCGGGGATTGATTCTCGACGTACGACCGCACCCCGCCGTCGTTGCTGAGCGCCGGGTACTTCGCAAAAATCTCCGGGAACCGGAGTTCCGGGGCCAGAGGCAATGCCTCGTCGCAGTCGATGATCCAGATATACGCGATTGATGGTTCGCCGCCGTGTTCATCGGCTATCTTGTTTAAGTAGACGAGCTGTTCTTCGCAGGCGTTCGCTGGCACGATGTACACGTACTTGTGGGTGTGGTTGTAAACACCCTCACGCCATTTTATTTCACCATGCTCGGCTATGAACGCGGTGATCGTCTCGTTGGCCTTCGCGTTCGGGTGGACCCCATACAGGATCTGGGTCTGGTTTCCCTGTCCGGGGAGGGGCGTCACTACCGCATCTGCGGGTATGCTGCAGACGAGCGCCGCAACGGCGAAACCGAGCGCCAGGAAGGCGATATGTTTCGTCATAAAAAAGGGTTAATTGTACCTCGGAACCTCCCCGAGGAAAATCTGAGTTCTGAAATCTTCGTACCTGAGAATGCCGTCGCCGGTCGGGTCGTTTGGATCCTGTGTGTAATAGGAGTCATCAGCGTCACCGTAGATGGTAATGCTGATGTGAGTGTTTCCTGCCGTTCTGTAAACTTGTGGATTGTCAAACGCATTCCATGTCGGATCCGAGTGGATCCAGGCATTTCCATTCCATGACTCCGCAGTGGCATGCCCCGATACATTGCCGGTAGCCACTTCTTCCATCGTGAACGACAGGAACCGCGTCGGAATGCCCAGCGCCCGGGTGAAGGCGGTATACAGGGTTCCATACTCATCGCAGACTCCCACGTATTTCCCGTCTATGGAGGACGGGTGGTCCATCGTGTACAGATCGGAGAATATGTATTCGATATACGGATCTTCCCATGTGTAATTCATGGCCCCATTGACATACTGCATTAGCTCGTGTGCAGATTGATACGGATTGGTCGTACCATCAGCTGCTTGCGCCGCTTCGAGTAGCACTCTATATCCCTCACTGAACGGGAAATGATACAGATCGCTCGTTTCGAGGTTTTCTCCGCCGTCAGGATCGAGGAGGTGCGACGCATCGTTGTTATACTTCTCTATGGCATCGATCGGCATCCTTGCTATCCATGACGTAAGGCCGGTCGGATCAACTCTGATCTCGACTGCTATCGGTTTCAATCCGACAGAACTCTCCTGCGCGATAACCTGGAATGGAACCGTCACGGTGAGATCCGCTCCCGATGCGAGACCTGAAAAAGGTACACTATATCCATACCCATCCTCAAGCGACCAGAAAATAACCGTTCCGCTCGCTGCAGAAGAAGCATAGTTATGGATTGTGATCTCGTGATAGACCCACGTATCCTGTGTCCAATACCAGGAAATAGTTCCCTGGGTCATCCTCACATCCGGCATCAAATCCCTGGTGCCAGGGTCGCCGCTCTCGGTTTGCAACGTCAACGACATCTTTCCATCCGAGAGTGGAGTCACCTTCGCATCAGTTGTTTTAAACTCCGTCCCTCTTTCTGGATCCAGAAGGATCAACCCGGGATATTGCCGTGCTCTCTCCGCATCGAGTGGCACCCTCTGCGGGGTTTCAACGACCGGATTATACATTGACATATCTCTCGGCCCAGCCCATTGATCGAACGTATCGAGCCAGCCCCTGGATTCACTCTCTGCACTCACAGCAGGCACCATCGTTCCGCTCACCAGCAACGTTGCCAGAAGTACGGAAAGTGCCCGCGTTCCAATGGTTTCTTTCATCTGTTTGCCTCCCATAACATCTCCGGAGGCAAAAGAGGCACAGTCCTTAAGTACAGGGAGCGCAAACCAATCTCTTGCCTCCGGGCAGTGGGGGGTTCATCCGGCCTTGGACGGATTGGATGAACCTCCGCGGTTTTGCGGACGCCGCTCGGAAGCATCCACACAATGACATGACCGGCGATCTATTTAGAAATTCTGTCAGATTCATTTACACGTTCGCAGATATTTGCCGAAAGTGAACGGAGAGAACCCTCCCCGGAAGACGAGGGCACAGGAGAGAACCCATTCTCACGGCGGTATATGCCGTACAGGACGCAGCAGCCTCTGACCGCCGCACTTGCGCGCGCCCTGCACCCGAAGTACCGGGTTCTGTCGATGGACGGGCAGACCTGCCGGGCGATTGCATAAACTGTATCAACCATGAGCGACAGTACTTTCAACCTGTACAAAAACCCGTTGAAACCAGAACGCTCCTATCCAGTGATCTTATGAAAAAGAGCCGGATTGTCATCTGGAGTATCCTCATCGCCCTCGTCCTCGTGCACTATTTCTACATGCCCGAACAGCCCGAGGTCACCAGGGGAGAGATGCATATCTCTTCCGACTCCCGGGAGTGCCGACCCGACCTGGTTGACCTCTGGAACACACTTGTACAGGAGCAGACGTTTTTGAACGAGTCGGCCGTGCTTATCCAGTTGAACCAGTATATCGACAAAGACGGAACAGTGCAGTGCACCGAACTCCACTGGATCGGCTACGCAGACGGGGAGGAGCACGCGTACGACGTATATATTCACCAGAGCGGCAACGTATATTATAACGACCAGATATTCGACTTCCCCATGCAGGGGATACATCCCCTCGCCATATTACGCGAGATCGACAGGATCGAGTTTGACGATCTCACTCGCGGAGAATACGATATAACGCTCACGACGTTCAAACACGACGGTCCAATGACTTACAACAAAACCAACGGCGACCTGTATGCCTTCGTGGACGGATCGCTCCGTCCCCTGAAGGAGGTCACGTTCTCTTCCGAAGTCTCCCGGCATGTGATCGAGATCTTCCCGGAGATCGGGCAATCGGGCGGAATTACGACCGCAGAGAGCATACCGGATCGCATCATCATCTTCACCGAGCGGGATATCGCCCGGGCCGACTCCGTTGTCCATGCATGACGTGCAGGCGGCGTCCGGAAATTCTGAACGCATCCTCGATAAGCCGCGGGATGATCCGGGAAAAGGGGCAAACGGTGCAGTTATAGAGAACTATCGAACGGCAATCGGATACCGGTGCCGGGCACACGCTCCCCGGAGATCGCGGGCTTCCACGAACCGTGGGCTTGTACACACTCTTTCGCATCGGCGCAGATGTAGTAGTGTACGAACCGTCCTTTCTTCTCGTCTCTGACAATACCGTCCCGGAACAGCGGTTTCATATGCCAGGTGACGTTCGCGCCCGACATAATGAGCCGGGCCGCGATCTCTTTTCTCGTGCTTCCCGGGTGCTGCAAAACGACATTGAGTATCCGACTCTTTGCCTGCTCGTTGATATATCCCGCCACTTTTCGTTCCAGACCGGGACTGGTGCCCGTGTCGACGTAATATCTCATGCCTCTGCTGTTCGGCTCGGGGACGACCTTTCCCATCCTGCATAACAGCTCTACGTGGTAGCGGAGGGTTCCGATATTCATCCCGAGCAATTGGGAGAGAGAGCTTGTATTGATTCCCGGATTATCACGTATGCATAGGTACACTGCATTCCGGGTTTCGTTCTCAAGGACGTTATTGCGCAGGACCCTCTTATGGCCGAAATGCAGCCATACGAGCAGCGAGAATACGAGCTGCATCGGGACAAAGAGCACCGGAACGAATACGGATACGAATCCGAGAATGACAATATCTAGAGGGATATTCCAGACGAACACCGGCATCAGATCGTCCAACGGCACCTTTTCCGGATATGCGTCCTGAACGGCAGTGGCAGATGCGGCAGACGGCAGCAGTGCAAGGCAGAAGATGACCAGAGCGATTCCGGTAATCCGCATCCCTGTGACCATGGATTTACATGAAACCGGTATCAATAAAATGATTTGGTTTGGTAGGAGTTCGGCTTTGTTGAAAGCATGTGAGAGGTAATCATTTAAACATAAGCATTGCAATTCAGAATATACGGAATAGTTTCTGTCACACTCTCACCATACACGTTAAGTCTCCAGGTACCTGATGCAGGGCTGTTTATATCTACACGGATCCGTCCATCCAGACGTCCGCCAGAATCATCATGGTACGAACCATACAGGCTTCCATTCGGTCTGTAGATCTCCAATTTCAGGGAGTGGTCCGGAGTAAACCAGTTTAAGTCGATATTCAGTAAGGATATACCAGCCGGTACGGCTTGCAGATGAATATCAGTCTCTCCCTGTGTGATCGTAAAATACTCACGAGTTCCATACCCGTCCGCCTGCGAGAGAAGTCCCGCGACTCCGTCATTTTCGTTTCCGATACCTGCAGCTGAAACCATCGGCACGATGAAGGCGACGACGGCCAGAAGTCCTATAATGCGGCTGATCTTCATCAGAACCCACCGATGAGACATCGGAAGATCTCCGTATAAAAATTCTGTCCAATTTCTTTACACGTTTTATATACGCAAGTATTACGTCGATCTCGGCACGTGAGGGATCATCCAAGTGTCTCCGGAATAACACACAGGAACATGGGCATTTCGCCGGAAAACGCCCATTCCGCACCTTTCTGAAGGACAAGCGCAGTGCGGAAAAAGTGTTGCGCGGAATATTAAACCCCACTTCATGGAATTTTTCCGAAAAATAGGTAGTGAAACAAGAGATTACTCGCGACGGAACCAGGGCTCTTTCTCCAACAAAACCCGAATGTGCAAATAATTTGCTTATGTTATCGGTTAATGTAAAGAGTACTACTGGCTAACCCGCTCCTCTCCATTTCATTATTCTCAGCCGAGCAGGTTCCTGCCCGGCACCGTACCGTCGGCAGGTGATCCGGCATCATCCCGACCACCCTGCACTCAGCACGTGAAAACTATCGAAAGGAATGCGCGAAAAACCATCTCTTAACAGTCTCTGCTCCAAGATCTGCCGAAGTGCCCATGATCTGCTCTCCAGGGCGGCTTCATTGCAACCGGGAGCCTGAAACAATGGTCGGCCGCCCCCACCAGACACCGCCCCACAGAAAAGCACAACATCACAACCCTTTACTCCCCGGCCACCCCAAACTCAAGTAAATGCCGCAGCAAAGAGCCTCCATGCCCGCCCCCGATACCGCTGAGCGCCGGACCGTCCTCATCGTCGCCACCCTCGCGGCGTTCCTCACCCCGTTCATGAGTTCGGCATTGAATATCGCGCTCCCATCCATCGCCGCGGAGTTCGCTCTCGATGCCGTCTCGCTCAGCCTCGTCGCCTCATCCTATCTTCTCGGGACCGTCATGTTCCTGGTTCCGCTCGGGCGGTGTGCCGACATCTACGGACGAAAACGGATCTTCACCATCGGCATCATCATCTTCACGGTATCGGCTCTCCTCTCCGCGCTCGCGGCATCGGGGTTGCAGCTCATCATACTCCGGTTCATCGAGGGTATCGGGAGCGCCATGATCTACGGCACCGGCATCGCCATGATAACCTCGGTCTTTCCGCCCGAGCGGCGGGGGCAGGCACTCGGGATCAACGTCACCGCCGTCTACATCGGCCTCTCCATCGGACCGTTCCTCGGCGGCTACCTCACCGAGTTCTTCACCTGGCGAAGCATCTTTCTGACAAACATACCCCTCGGCATCTACATCATCTACCAGGTCCGCCGCCACCTCGCCGGGGAATGGGCGGATGCATGTGAAGAACGGTTCGATATCGTAGGCTCGGTCTTCTACGGCGCAATGCTCCTTGCCGTGATGTACGGGTTCTCGCGACTCCCGGAGATTGGCGGTGTTCTGGCAATCATCGCCGGCGTGGTGCTCGCCGTGATCTTCTATATCTGGGAGACCCGGACACCGGCTCCGGTCCTCAACATCCCGCTCCTTGCATCGAACCGGGCGTTCGCCTTCTCAAACCTCGCCGCCCTGATCAACTACGGGGCGACGTTCGCCATCGGGTTCCTCCTCTCCCTCTACCTCCAGGTGGTCAGGGGGTTTGATCCCGGGACCGCGGGGCTCATCCTGATCACGCAACCGATCATCCAGACGATCTTCGCAACCCCGGCCGGTCGGCTCTCCGACCGGATCGAACCGCGGTATATTGCCTCAGCAGGAATGGGACTCACCGCCATCGGCCTCTTCCTCCTCACGTTCCTGACCCCGGCAACCCCGATAGAGCAGATCATCGCAAGCCTCGTCCTCCTCGGGTTCGGGTTTGCCCTCTTCTCCTCACCGAACACCAACGCCGTGATGAGTTCGGTCGACCGGTCTCTCTACGGTGTTGCGTCGGGGATGCTCGGCACCATGCGGACGACCGGGATGATGCTCTCGCTCGGGTTCGTCACCGCCGTCTTCGCCCTCATCATAGGGTCGACACAGATCCGGCCGGATGTCCAGGAGCCGTTCATGGCGAGTCTCCATCTGGCGTTCACCGCATTCACCATACTCTGCACACTGGGCATCTTCGCCTCGCTCGCCCGCGGTAAGGTCCGCGGGTGACCGGGCGATCATCACTCCGCGACGCAGTAGACGTAGTAGACCCGCCGGCCGTCCCCTACCACGGCGTCCGCCCCGTGCACCTCGTTCTCGAACCCGGGGAAGATGGTGTCGAACTCCTGCAGGGAGGTGAGGTAATCGACGATCGCCCGCGTGGCCGCCCCGCACCGCTCCCCTGGCATGATGACCGGTATCCCCGGCGGATAGGGCACGACCATCACCGCGACCGTCCTCCCCTCGAGTTCGCTTGCGGGCACCGCCGTCACCGCGCCCCGCACCAACCGCCGGTATGCCTCTGCCGGAGTCATCGCCGGTTCCGGTAGCGTCGCGTAGACCCGCCGAGCGAGATCGGCGATCGCCTTCTCCTTCAGGTACTCGTGCATCTCCCGGGAGAGATCGGCAAGCCCCCGGCCGGAGTACCGGGCGGGATACTGGCGCACGAGATCAGGGAAGACCTCTTCGAGCGGGCTGTTTCCGTCGTAGAGGGCCTTGAATCGGAAGAGTTCCGCAAGGAGTGTCCCCGACTTGCCCTTCGTGATCCCGAGCGTGAAGAGAACCAGGAACGAGTAGTATCCGGTCTTCTCGACGACGATCCCGCTCTTCCTGAGATATTTCGTGACGATGCTTGCCGGTATACCTCGCTCCTCCATACCCCCACCCGGCCTGATCCCCGGGGTGAGAATGGTCACCTTGATGGGGTCGAGCATGGCGTGCCCCTCCTCGATCCCGTCAAAACCGTGCCATGCGTCGTAAGGGTTTAAGTGCCAGCACCCGGCGTTGTTCCGGAGAAGCGCATCATCCACCTCCGGAAGTGCCCGCTCCGTCTCCTGGTCCATGATGCAGTCGGGCTGCCAGACGGTGAACCACCAGTAGTCACCCCCCCGAAGAGGGCTTGCACGGATCTCCTCGGCCACCGTCACCATCTTCTTCCGGAACACTATCGCCTCCTCGATCGCCTCCTCGACGAGGAACCTCCCCGAATGCCCGGCCATCATCCTGGCGGCGACATCGAGGGACGCGATGATGGTGTACTGGGGAGAGGTGGATGTGAACATCATGAACGCCTCGTTGAACCTTGAATGGTCGACGGGGCCCCTGCCCTGCCTGACGTGGAGCATCGAGCCCTGCGAGAAGGCGGCGAGGACTTTATGGGTTGATTGGGTGGCAAAGACCGTCGGGCCGGCGGTATCGGTTGCATGCATCCCGAACCGCCCGGTGTAGAGGGGGTGGAACCTCGCGTAGCCCGACCACGCCTCATCGAAGAGGAGGTACGGGACTACATCCTGCAGCTGCTCCTCGATCCGGTCTGCATTATAGCAGATCCCGTCGTACGTGGAGTTCGTGATAACGGCAAGCCTGACCGCCTGCGATGCCGGGTCTTCTATGAGCGGATTGTTCCGGATCTTCTCCATGATGACCCCGGGATGGAATTCGCGGCTGCGAATGGGTCCTATGATCCCGTACTCGTTTCTCGCGGGTATGAGATAGACCGGAACGGCGCCGGTCATGATGATCGCCTGCATGACGGATTTGTGGCAGTTCCGGTCGACGAGAACGATATCTCCGGGAGTGACGGTCGCAAAACAGACGATCTTGTTTGCCGCCGACGTGCCGCCGGTGACGAAGTAGGTCCGGTCGGCTCCGAAAACCTCCGCAGCCATCCGCTCTGCTTCCCCGACGACGCCGGAGTGTTCGAGAAGCGATCCAAGCTCGGGAACTGAGACCGAGAGGTCGGCCCGTAACGTGTTCTCGCCGAAGAAGTTGTAGAAGACCCGGCCTGCAGCGCTTTTCAGGAACGCAACACCCCCCATATGCCCCGGTGTATGCCAGGAGTAACGGTAATCCTCGACGTAATCCATCAACCCCCGGAAGAACGGCGGGAGGACGTCGGCGAGGTAGTTCTTTGCCGCTCGTTTGATGTGACCGGCGATGAACCCCGGGGTGTCCTCGAGTTTCCAGATGTAGCCGTCGATCCGGGATATGACGTCGAGCGGTATGGCGGAGATCGCCAGTTTCTCGGTGTTCAGAAAGATCGGGATCTTCGGGTTCCTCTCCCGGATGAGGGTGATGACGTCCCGTGCGGTGAGCATGCCGTCCGCAGCCGATGGGGTGAGTTCCCAGTCGATGACGATGCAGCTCGCGTGGGGGTGCGTGAGGAATGCGTGAACTCCGTCGCGGGCGGTCAGGGCTTCGACGACGATAAAGTCGTCGGTCTTCAGTTCCTTCACGATCTCCCGCGATGCCCGGCCTTCGGCGGTGTCCGAGTGCAGCTCGTCGTCGATGATGAGAACGGGAAACTCCTCAAGGTAGTCCATGCGGCGTACTCCTGAGAGATACTCTTCGGGGGCTCTTTAGAATGTTGTGATCCACGGTGAGGGTGGAGGAGGTATTCTGCTATGGGAGGGAGGGAGGGAGCCTACCTCCGTTTCCATCTCCACCCCCGTGACGGCATCTTTACGGCCTGTTGCGTAGGAGGGAATTAGGGGAGAGCCGTACAGGGTAGGGAAGGAAAAGCCTTGCGCAATAGAGACAGGGGGGGGGGGGGGGCGCCCCCCCCCCCCGGCCCCCCCCCCCACCGGGGGAACCCCCCCG
>JBAYQF010000006.1:0-18384 GCA_041677325.1 Methanoculleus sp. | reverse complement strand
CCCGGCGGAGATCATTTTTTTCCTGAAACCACCCTCGCGCGTGGCGACGCACCCCGTTTTGCAAACCCCTTCACCGTTCCTCCTGTATGGTCCTCTGCCGTTTACCGAACGCAGTATCCTCATCGACCAGCGGCAACGGATTCACGCCGGAACCATGACGGGGGGACGCGGGGAGACGAAACGGGCGCGGTTTTCCCGTGGATATCGCCACGAACTGCCCACACCCCCGGGGAGGGGGCGGTGAGGGCTATTGAGAGAGCCTTACGCGATCGAGACAGGGGAGGGGGCATACGCCCCTCTCCCCGCGAACCGCCTCCCCCAATGGCGATATTCCCACGGTCCACAGTACGGGGAGACGCCGGAAAGAAGAACCACACACGGCGGCCCATCAGATATCGCCACGAACTGCCCACGCCTCCGGGAGGGGGCGGGGGCTGCCGAAGAGGAACATATGGGTATCCCCCAGCCGGGACTAAACGGAGGGGACTACAGAGAGAGCCTTACGCGGTAGAGACCGGAGCTGCCAGGGCGCCCTTCGCAGGAATAACCAGCACCGTTGAAACCCCGAACGGAAACATTCTTCACCGAAAAATGATCTCCGGTGCAACAGATCGGTCTTTCGTTCTCCAAACCACAAGTGCTAATATCAAACCTGCTGCATATCAGACCATAAATGGCGGATCTCCTGAGTTTTGCGCTGCTGAGTTTCTCTTCGATCCTCATCGTAGTGAACCCGCTCGCAGCAACCCTGATCTTCGTCTCCCTCACCGGCACGATGGAGAGGGAAGCCAAACTCAGGGTCGCGCGTGATTCGACCCGGTTCGCCCTGGTCATCCTGCTGCTCTTCACCTTTACGGGCGGCTGGATCCTGCAGCTCTTCGGCATCTCCATCGAGGCGTTCCGCATCGCAGGCGGGATCCTCCTCTTCGGCATAGGTATGGACATGGTCTATGCAAAGACCTCCCGGACACAGATGACAGCAACCGAGAAGTATGAAGGGCACGATGCGGATGACATCGCCGTCATGCCGCTCGCAATCCCGATGATAGCGGGACCCGGTGCCATCACCTCAGTGATCGTTCTGATGAACGAGGCGATGGATATGAGCATCGCCACACTCGCCATCGTGCCGCTCGCTGCCGTCACGGCCGTCGGGATCACCTACTACATGATGCGACACGCCGACATCATCGTCCAGCGCATCGGCCAGCGGGAGTACCGCGCTGCCAACCGTCTCATGGGGATGCTCCTTATAGCAATCGCGGTCCAATTCATCCTTATCGGCATCAGAACCGCCTTCCCCATACTCATCGGAGGTTTTGCATGACACCCAACTTAACGCTTCTCGGAGCCGCCCTGATCAGCACCTGCATCATTGCAGGCGGGATCCTTATCGCGGCACAGATGTTTGCTGTTGTTATCCCGTTCGCCCCGTATGCCATGGTGGTGCTCGCCGTTCTCGTGGTTATCGGCGCCCTCATGCTCATCTCCTCCAGCAAGGGCCGGGAGATAAACCCGTCCCGGGAGTGACGAAGATCGCGCTTGCACAGGCTGCCGGAGGGCACGGCAACCCTGCAGAGAAACTCAAGGCAGCCGGCCGGAACAGCGGGCGCACCGCTCATCTCTTTTCCCGAACAGTTCGTGACCGGGTGGTTGCCGAATCTCTCCCCGGGTTCCGGTGAACCGCTGGACGGCCCTCTCGCCATCGCGTTCGCGTAAATAGCGCAGGAAAACCATACCGCAGTCGCAGGGCCGATCGTCGAGGCGGGAGCGGAAAAACACCCCAGAACCACCGTTGTGGTGTTTGCATGGCCATGCTCCAGGCTCGCCCACCGGGAGATCCTGCTCTCCGCGCGCGCACTCGATAACCGGTACTACATGGCCGGGATCAATACGGCAGGCCGGTCGGGCGCGCCCTGCTACGGGGGATCACTGGTCGCCGATCCGGACGGAGCGGTCATCGGCCGGCGCGGGACCGGGGAAGAAGTCCTCACCATCGAGATCGATCCGGCGATGGTTCACGATGCCCGGCGCAGGATCCCTTCACTTTCAGACCGCAGAAGTGACCTTTATCACAGATTGCTCTCTAAATTTTAGAGAACTCCCATGCGGGGCGACCAGCACGCATCGCTCAGTCTCGCCACGGCGGCACTCCTTATCGCTCCCTGGGCAACCACCATCGATCCGATCACAATCGCCATCCTCCTCCTCGGCGTCTTCATAGGATCGCTTGCCCCGGACGCCGATGCTGTCGATGCAGCGATATTCAACGGAAGAATTACCGGCGTAAAAGGGAAGAGAGGGCAGATCATAAACGGTTTTGCCGTGGTGCTCCCGATCTTCGGCTATACCGTCAGGTATCTCATCTACTACCCGCTCTCCCTCGTCTTCATGCTCCTCCTCCGCAAGAGTTACCGGCACAGACACCGCGGGCTGCTCCACTCGTTTGCAGGGGTCGGGCTGACGAGCCTCATCCTCTCCGGCTACCTGGCCCTCGGCCTCGCCTGGCTCGGGATCCCCCTCACGCTCCTTCCGGCTTTCGGATGCGCCTTCTTTGCAGGCTGCATCCTCCACCTCGTAGAGGACACCTGCACCCCGGCCGGGGTCGCCTGGCTCTACCCCTTCTCCCGGCGGCGGGTTGCCGGGCGTATCCGGACACAGGGGCTCTTTGAGGTGCGCCCGGCAGCCTTCACCGCCGTGCTCACCATAGCGGCGGCCGGGATCTTTGCCGCGCCGTTCGTGACCGACACCCCGGTTGAGGTACTCAGGCTCCTTGCGCTCGTTGCCACCCCCGTCCTCTGGCTGCTCTTCATGCTCGCCGCCCGCGTCCGGCCTGAGTCACGGCGGTAGACCGGGCCGCCCAGAAACCCATAGCATATCTATACGTATCCGCGCGATCAACGTTTTTCTATGTACCGTCTCGTCTGCGTTCATTGTGGTGCAACCTACTCACCGGACCAGATCATCTATACGTGCAACCGCTGCGGACACCTGCTTGCCGTCGAATATGACCTGGACGGCATCGACGTCTCACGCGGCGAATGGGACCGGCGTCCGCTCTCCGTCTGGCGCTACCGCGAACTCCTCCCGGTTCGGGGCGAACCGGTCTCCCTCCAGGAGGGAGGCACCCCGCTCTACCACCTGAAGACGATCGGCAAAGAGCTGGGTCTCCCCGAACTCTATGCAAAACACGAAGGAATGAATCCAACCGGGTCGTTCAAGGATCGCGGCATGACCGTGGGCGTCAGCATGGCACGGGAACTCGGGATGACGAGCGTCGCCTGCGCAAGCACCGGGAACACATCCGCAAGCCTTGCCGCCTACGCGGCGAAAGCCGGCGTCCCCTGCGTCGTCCTCCTCCCCGCAGGCAAGGTTGCCGTCGGAAAGGTCGCCCAGGCGCTGATGCACGGTGCGCGGGTCATATCCATCCGCGGCAACTTCGACCGGGCGCTCGAGATGGTACACGAGCTCTGTATCAGCCACGGCCTCTACCTCCTGAACTCGGTCAACCCCTACCGGCTGGAGGGGCAGAAGACGATCGGGTTCGAGGCGATCGACCAGCTCGGCGGAGAGGTGCCCGACCGGATGGTTCTTCCCGTCGGGAACGCGGGCAACATATCCGCGGTCTACAAGGGACTCAGGGAACTCGAAACCCTCGGGTTCATCGATCGGTTGCCGATGATGACCGGTATCCAGGCCGCCGGTTCTCAGCCGATGGTGAAGGCGATAGAGCAGAACCTCGAAGTACTGGTCCCGGAGCCCGCGCCGGAGACCATCGCGACCGCGATACGGATCGGCGCCCCGGTGAACGCGGAGAAGGCACTCGTCGCCATCCGCGCGACCGGCGGAACGGCGGCATCCGTGACCGATGAGGAGATCCTTGCCATGCAGCGCGATCTCGCGCAGAAGGAGGGGATCGGGGTCGAACCTGCATCGGCGGCCTCGGTCGCCGGAATACGGAAACTTGCCGAACTCGGCCTGATCGATAAAGATGAGCGGATCGTCTGCGTTGTGACCGGCCATCTCCTAAAAGATCCCGAAACTGTGGTACGACAATGCGAACCCCCCATAGAGATCGACGCGGATCTGCCCTCGCTGCTCTCTGTCTTGCGCTGATCCTGATCGTGGTTCCGGCGGCGGCAGAGGAGGCCGTCATCCGGGTTCTCCCCGGCGGCGATACGTACGAGGCCTCGATCACGGTCACGGGGAGCGAGTACGCCTTATGGACACCAGGCCTGATGGGAGAGCGGACCCCGCTCAATGTCGAGGAACTCGAGGTGCTTGGCCCCGAAGGCCCGGTCGAGCACCGGGAGGCGGGAAGAGGCGTCATCACCTTCCCTGAAGAAGGGAACTACACGATCACCTACCGGGCTCCCGTAAGGGATAATTACCTTGTGGTGGCCTTCGATACGCCGTATGCCGTGAGCGTCGATCTGCCCGACGGTTTTGACGTCAGAAATCCGCTCATCGGCATGGTCAGTCCCGGCGGAGCGATCTCTTCAGGGCCGAACGGAACCACCGAGATCGCCTGGGATCAGATACGGGTCGCAGAGATCCGCTTCTACACCCCCGGCCGCGAGATCATGCTCACCACCTTCGGTACCCTGTGGCTTGCGGTCGCGATCGTCCTGCTCCTCCCTCTCCTCATCTCGCGGAGGAAAGGCGGCGAATGATCGATATCGTCGCCGCATCGTTTCTGATCGGGTTCTCCGGGGCTGCCGCACCCGGCCCCATGACCGCCGCGGTCCTCGGCCTCGGGTCACGACCGCCCGGGCGGTTCGTCGCAGGACTGGTCGCGGGGCACGGCATCCCTGAGGCCGCCATGGTCGCGGCCATAGCCTTCGGTGTGCGTGACATCCCGCACATCAATCTCGTCGCCGTCATCGGCTCGGGCGTGCTCGTCGCACTCGGCACCATGCAGCTCCTCCGTGCGGGAGAAGCTGTCGCTGCGAAGCGGGAGACCCGGGCGCCGGTTCTCTTCGGGCTCGCCTGCACGCTCGGCAACCCCTACTGGTGGGTCTGGTGGCTCACGTTCGGCGTCGGGTTCCTTGCACTTCACCCGGCGTTCGTCGAGTTCTACATCGGGCACATCGGTGCGGATATCGTCTGGCTCGGGCTCCTTGCCGTTGCGGTCTCACGGGGAGCGAGCGTCCTCGGCTCTCACTACAAAAAAGTGGTGCAGGCGAGCGGACTCGCCATGATCCTCTTCGGGCTGTACTTTATTCTGGCGATTCTCTTCGCTTGATGTCGATCCCGAACCGCTCTGCGTTTGCATCGGCGATCGCCTGGATGCTCGCAATCATCTCGTCCTGCCGGGCAGGCTTGAAGAGGTGCCGGAACCGCTTCTGCTTTTCGAGGTACTCCTCGACGGGTTTTCGCCTCACCTTCTTTGCCTTCTCAACCTGACCGTCGACCATCTCGTAGTTCACCCAGAGACCGGTATCGATGGCGAGTTTGGCCATGCTGAGCGTCTCGGCGGCTTCAAAGCCCCATCCCGTGCAACAGGGAGTGTGCACCTGGATGTAGCAGGGGCCGGGTGTGTTGATCGCCCGCTCGACCTTCTTTACGAAGTCGTTTGGATAGGCGATCGAGGCGGTCGCAACGTAGGGAGCACCGTGCGCAGCGAGGATCGCGGGCATATCCTTCTTCTTGTGCAGGTTTCCAGGGGAACATCTCCCCGCCGGACTCGTCGTGGTGCTTGCACCGTACGGCGTCGCGCCCGACCGCTGGATGCCCGTGTTCATGTAGGCCTCGTTGTCGTAGCAGATGTAGGTGATGTCGTGGCCGCGCTCGAAGGCACCGCTGATGCAGAGTACACCGATATCGAACGTGGCGCCGTCGCCGCAGATACAGAGGACTTTCTCGCTTCGTCCCTGTTTCTTCAGCGAAGCCTCGATACCGGAGGCAACCGCCGCGGCGTTCTCGAAGAGCGAGTGGATCCAGGGGATGCCCCACGCGGTCTCGGGGTAGGGCGTGGAGAAGACCTCCATGCAGCCGGTCGATGCCACCAGAATGGCGTTCTTCCCGGTCGCCTTGAGGAGGAGGCGGGCTGCAAGCGCCGGGCCGCAACCACCGCACGCCCGGTGCCCGGCCGAGAAAAGTTCGCATCCTCCTTCTACTTCCGCCATTCAGAGCACCTCCGTCCGTAGTCCATAGAACAAATCTCCTTCTCCTTTCTCGGCGAGATCGACGACCGCGGCGATATCCCTCTTCCGTACATCGCGCCCGCCGAGGGCGATGATGTAGTCGTATACGGATATGCCGGAGCCGTAGAGCGCCGACTTCACCTCGGTGCCGACCGCCCCGCCGCTGCCGAGCGATATGTTCTTGTCGAGCACCGCAACCGTCGAGACGCCCTTCAGGGCATCCACGATCTCCTGAGCCGGGAACGGCCGGTAAGTCCGGATCTTCAAAAGCCCGACCTTCCGCCCGCGTTCACGCATCTCATCGACGGCATCCTTCACGGTGCCGCAGATCGAGCCCATGGCAATGAGCGCGGTGTCGGCGTCATCGAGCCGATAGCCTTCGACGAGCCCGGAGTAGTCTCTGCCGAACAGTTCGCCGAACTCGCGACCGGCCTTGACAAATGCCTGGTTGGCGCGCTGCATCGCCCGGTCGATCTCGTACCGGAACTCCATGTAGTACTCGGGCGTTGCGTACATCCCGAAACTCAGCGGGTTCGCCGCGTCCAGCCGCTGGTACGGGTTGAACGCCGGCAGGTAGGCATCCACCTCCTCCTGGGTGGGAAGGGCAACCGGCTCGAAGGTATGCGTGAGGATGAAGCCGTCGAAACAGACGAACGACGGGAGGAGGATGTCGTGGTCTTCGCAGACGCGATACGCGATCATATGAAGATCAGCGGTCTCCTGGTTGTCTTCAGCGTAGAACTGCAGCCATCCAGAGTCGCGCAACGATATCGAGTCCTGCTGGTCGTTCCAGATCGAGAGCGGCGCACCAAGAGAGCGGTTTGCGATCGTCATGACGATCGGCAGGCGCATCCCCGCCGCGTTGAAGCAGACCTCGAACATCAGGGCAAGCCCCTGGGAGGTCGTCGCCGAATAGACCCGGGAGCCGGCGGCGCTTGCACCGAGGCAGGCGGAGAGAGCCGAGAACTCGCTCTCGACCGTGATGTACTCCGCATCGATCTCGCAGTTAGCCACCATCTGGGCAAGGTCCTCGACGATGTGCGTCTGGGGCGTGATCGGGTAGGCGGAGATCACCTGCGGACGGCAACGTTTTACGATCTCGGCCACCGCATGCGACCCCTCCATGAATTCCAGCATTATTTCTCCTCCTTCTCCATCCGGATGCTCTTCTTCGGGCAGACCTCTGCGCAGATCCCGCAACCCTTGCAGTAGTCGAGATCAGGCTCGAACGTGCCTTCCTCGGTCTCATAGACACATCCTTCGGGACAGACCAGGGCGCACATGCCGCACCGGTTGCACGTCTCGGGATCAAAGACCGGTTTGAAGACCCGCCAGGCGCCCGTCTTGTTGTCGCGTGCCCTCCCGGGAGCTGCAACACAACCGACCCGTAGCGCCATTAGAGAGCACCCCCGATCAGGTTGTATGCGCGTTCCGCCGCCCTGACGTTCTTGTCGGCCATGCTCCCCGAGAACCGGCTCCGGAGCGCATGTTCAAGCGGCTCAAGCCCGATCTCCCCGGTGGCCGCGGCGAACGCACCCATCAGGGTTGTATTGGTGATGGGTACACCGAGTTCCTCAAGCGCGATGGTGGTCGCATCGATGGTGTAAACCTTCACACCCTCCGGGACACGGGAATCGAAGTCCGGTTTCTCGGTATTGATGATGGCGATCCCGCCTGCTCTCATACCGTTGAAGACATCGACATCCCGGATCAGGGTTGGATCCTGCACGATGATGTAGTCGGGCTCATAAATCTGGCTGCGCAACCGTATCTTTTCATCACTGAATCGGACGAACGCCTGAACCGGGGCGCCCCGACGCTCCACACCGAAGGCCGGGAATGCCTGGGAAAAGACTCCGCCCTCAAATGCCGCGTAGGCAATGAGTTCTGCGGCGGTCACCGAACCCTGGCCACCCCTGCCGTGAATGCGTAACTCTCTCAAACAAAAACCCCCTTTAAATCTTAATTCCCTTTAAACCTTAGTGATTAATAATATAAATACCCGGCACACTACCGGGCGCGCCGGAGCCATGAACGGGTTTGAACAATCGTTACCCGGTACAGGACATAATTTTACCGGCCATGGGAAGAAGAGATATGGGATCTGGAACCTGCCGCAGCTCACTGGACGTTTGCAAGACGGTTCCTGAGATCATCGGCGGTGCAGTGCCGCACCTCCATAAGGGCGGAGACGATCGCATCCGAAAAGACCAATGCCGCGGTCTCAAAGAGGGTGCCGAGCGGGGCGAACAATCCTGAGACCGACCGGTACTGTCCGGTGAGCTGGCGGATCTCGAAGTCGCTCGGGATGTCCGCATCTTTGAGGTGGACGTTCCCCAACTCAACGATGCAGTCGGCCATGTGACCGATGTGCGAGTCAGGTGTCGAAGTGATGAGACAGATCTTTCCCCCGATCTCCCGGGCGGTCTCGCATGCATCCACAACCGAACGAGTCTCCCCCGAGCCTGAGAACGCAACGAGCACATCCTCAGGGCCAAACGCAGGCGTGATCGTCTCGCCGATGACATAACTCTCAAAACCAAGGTGCATCAACCGCTGGGCAAACGCCCGTGCGACAAGGCCGGAACGGCCCGCTCCAACGAGATATATACGTTTTGCGCTGAGGATCTCTTCGAGAAACCGACCGGCATTCTCCTGATCCATCATGCGTGCCGTCTCCTCAAGACTTGACGTCATCAGGAGCATGAGATCTGCGATACCCGGGCAATCCTGTTGCATAGTTCCGGTTCTCCTCAATTAAACCACTATACTACTCCGGACCACTTAAAGGGGTATGAAACCGCGAGTCCGATCTCCATCGACATTCCCGGGAACCCGGTTACTATAATCTTCCAGCCGGAAATTATCGTTCAATCGAGAGCCCGAGGATACCGGTTGCCCCCGAAAAGACATCGTGAGCGATCCGGGCAAGCCCTCTGGCCGCACACCACTCATCATAGACGGTGACGCTGCGGGAGAGGAGTTCTTCCACCTGCGGTGCAGTGGCAGGGGCCATGGTACCGGCAAGGGCGACATTCGCGCAGGGGTTGAGGAGAAGCATCGAGGCGCACTCCATCGCGGAAAACATGGCCAGTGTCTCCACCTGCAGGGCGGGAGCGACCGTGGAACTCACGCCTGCGTGAAGAAACGCTTCGTTCGCCGTCGATTCACCCCGATCGATCCGACGGATGGCATCCACGTCGAGGGCGCCGTGCCGGGTGCCGGGCGCAAAGAGACAGGCGTCGAACGCACCGGTGATCCGACCGCCGGTCACAAGAAGGGTGACGGTATTCGAACTCACATCGCAGACCACAACATCGCCCCCGAGGGTGTGCACGACCTCATACAGGATCCCGATCTTCTCCGGGCTCGCCTGGTGGGAGTAGGCCTTGAACCGGGGATCGGTCGGGGACCCCCGGTGCAGTCCGGGGATGACGATGGCCGGCAGACCGCTCTCTCTGATCGCATCGTAGACCCGGGTGCCGCCGCCGATGTGTTTACCGGCGCCTTCTCGCGAGACAACGCCGCGGTTCAGGACCTTCCTGATATCGGTGACGGCCGATATACCGTCACCCATCGAGTAACAGACAGCAATGCCCTCGATCTCATCGAGAGGCACGAGGCAGGCGAGATCGTCAACCGAGAAATCCCTGGCCTTTTCCCGGGAGATCTTGAACTCCGCATCTCCGCTCGAGAAACGCATCGCGGTGGTGCCGTGATCGATGCCGATGAACATGATATATCCCGTTGCATCCCGGAAAGGAAGTAAGTATTTGGATCGTCCCGCAGGAAAAAGCGGCGATCAGGCCGTACCTGCCTGGTAACGCCTCTTAATGTACTCAAACGCGCCGACGAGGGCGAGTCCTGTAAGGAAGAATGTCCAGCCGCCGTCTACCATATCCCCGGCCGCGGCTCCCGTATCCCAGAGCATCCGCGCAGAGCCGAGCATCAGGCCGGTGAGGAGAGCAAGCATCGCCCCGTGGTAGGTCGTAAGGAGATACTTGAGGGCTTTCGTGAAGAGGAGGAGGCCTGCAACGCCGCCTGCGATGTAGGCGACGATCTCAGGGAGCGATATGGCCCGGAGCGCCGCAAGCATGAACTCGTACTGGTTGAGGACGAGGGTCATGTAGGCTCCCGATATCCCGGGAAGGATCATGGCGCAGAGCGCCACCATCCCGGTGAGGAAGAGAACCGGAAGAGAGTGACCGATGTCGAGGTGCCCGATACCCCCAAGAAGGTAGCCGGCACCGGCCCCGATGGCAAGAAAGGCGATGGTGGCCGCGTTCGGGGAGCGGATCTCGAGGAATATCGTGACTGCAGAAGCGACGATGAGACCGAGGAAGAAGGAGTAGGTCGCTACCGTATGATCGGTGAGGAGGGTAAGGATCACCCCGGACATCAGGAGGAAGGCGGTACCGATCCCGGCGAGGAGGACGACAAGGAACGGGAGATCGATCTTCTCGATGTCCGCCCGGAGAGACCCGAAGTCGCCTCTTGCGAGGTATTTCGCCGAGGCTGGATCGATGCTGCCGATGGCCCCGACCAATCGTTCGTATATCCCGGTGATGAGAGCGATCGTTCCCCCTGAGACGCCGGGGATGATGTCGCAGGCCCCCATCGCAAGACCGCGCAGGTAGATCCCGGCGTGCTCCCGGAGATCCGGGCGCGGCCTCATGGTCCGGCCCTCCGTGTTCGCATGAGGGTTCCATCGCCGCCGGAATCGGTAGATATTTGTGCACCGGAAGCAGCCGGAGTCCGGCCGGCCCTCTTGTGGGAATGTATCATCCTCAAGTCAGTCGCTCCTTGTATATCCAGTATATGAGAAGCACGCATGAAAAACATGCTCCAGCACAGGCTGCCCGTTCAGGATGAACGGGCCCTTGCGGCTATTAACCGTTTCCATGCCGCCGGAGATCGCATTCGTTCCCGGGCCGGCGGCGGCCACGGCAAAAGCCCCACAATCACCGTCAGCCTCTCAGGGGCGCCGCCGCCCTCGGCTTCTCAAACACCCGGCGGGCCCAGCCGAAGATCTCCTTCTCGAACTGCCCCGTAGCACCCGCCTCGGTATGCGCCCCGGCGCCTGCCGCCGACTCAAATACCCGGTATTCTTTCGGGGCGGCAAGCGCCCTGTAGAGGTCGGCGCTCTGGACTGCAAGCGGGTCGGTCGCGGTGCAACAGATGAGCGTCGGGCAGGCGATGGCGGCCACCCGGTCGCGGTAGGTGTACCGCGCCATCTCGGTCAGGTAGTCATACACGGTTGATACGCCGTGAGCCCGCATGCGGTTTATGAAGTAGAATTTGCGCCCGGGATCACTTGCGAAGAGGTCGTCGAAGTAGGCGTTCACGCCATCGGCATCTCCTGTCCGCCATCGTGCTACAACTTCGGGTGGAAGGATCCTATCCATGAGGATGCCGATATCGAACAATCCGGGATCACAGACGAGGCCGGCCAGCCTCTCCTCCCCGCACGCACCCCGCGGAGCCAGATATCCCCCGAAACTCCTGCCCATCAACACCACCCTCTCCGTATCGACCTCCGGTTGTCGGAACAGCCAGTCCAGCACCGGCGAGATCACCCGTTCGAAGTCGGGCCGGAGATACAGGCGCTTCCGCAGGAGAGCGTGGCCCTGCCCGGGGCCGTCGAACGCGAGGAAGTTGTAGCCCCGCCGTACCGCGCCCTTCGCCCCTACGGCATAGCACTCTTCGACGATGCTGTCATACCCACCGGGCATGACGAAGGTAGGTCTCGGTATTCCCGTATCGTCGACATGATACAGGTACCCGGGCAGCGTCGTCCCTTCATAGGGGATCTCGACCGCACGCACCGGCGTATCTTCGAACCGCACGCCCTCGCGAAAACAGGCGCGAATGTCGTTTGCCGCCCGGAGGAGCCGCGGGTCGTCGAGGTTGTCCCGTAGAAACCACATCGCCTGCCGGTAGTACTCGCCCGCCCGGAGGAAGCTGTCATGCGCACCGACGATATCTCCTTCCGAAAGACTCTCAGCGGCGAGACTCCGGATACGGTCCGCCATCTTCTTCCATCCGCCGTACCATGCGTCGTAATCCCCTTTTCCAACTCCCGATACTGCCGCAAAGCACTCTCCAATGTCGGCACACTGGTAGTAAGTCTTCGCGAGGGACCGGAGAAACTGTCCCGCAAACTCCTGGTCGCCGATTGACTTCGTAAGCATCCGGCTGGTTATATCCGATACCATCCACGTCACCGTTCCATCGAGACAGGGCAATCCCGCCCGCCTTCACGCGGCAATACTTCCGCAATGAGTAATAAAAGGTTCACCTGCTACGACAGGAGGCCCGGGGCGGCCCGACCGATCTCGCGGCAGCGGACCCGGGAGCGCTCTCCGCCGACCCGGCCATGCAGATCCGGCGCCGACGGAGAGGATCGCCCATCCAGTAACCCTATACCATGGGAAGGATACTATTCTATGATGTTCTGTATCGTAACGGGCGGTGCCGGTTTCATCGGTTCGCACGTCGTCGACGCACTGGTCGCGGCGGGGGATGATGTCCTGGTCATCGACGATTGCAGCGCGGGCACCGAGAAGAACCTCGCGCACCATGCGGCGGGCGGGCGGGTCACTTTCGTCAGGCAGAACCTGCTCGATGGCGGGTGGCAAGAGCACTTTTCGGGCGCAGACCGGGTCTACCACATCGCCGCGGACCCCGACGTCCGGCAGAGCGCCATGACGCCGGACTCCCAGGTGAAGAACAACATCATCGCGACACACCGGGTGCTCGAGGCGATGCGGGCACATGAGGTACCGGAACTCGTCTTCACATCGACATCGACCGTCTACGGCGATGCCGCCGTCATACCGACGCCGGAGACCTATACCCCGCTTGAGCCGATATCCGTCTACGGCGCGACGAAACTTGCCTGTGAAGCACTCATAGCATCCTACTGCCACTCATTTGATATGACGTCCTGGGTTTACCGGTTCGCAAACATCATCGGCGAGAGGAGCGGGCACGGGGTCATCACCGACTTCATCCGAAAACTTCGCGAAAACTCGCAAGAACTCGAGATCCTCGGCGACGGCAGGCAGACGAAATCATATCTGGAGGTCGGGGAATGCGTCCGTGCCGTCCAGTTCGGGATCGAACGTTCGCATGATCCGGTGAACACCTTCAACATCGGCTCTGAAGACTGGATCGACGTCGTTACGATCGCCGATATCGTTTCAGAAGAGATGGGGCTCTCCGGTGTCCGCTACCGGTTCACCGGCGGAGCGCGGGGATGGGTCGGCGACGTGCCGAAGATGCAGCTCTCGGTCGAGAGACTCAAAGGCCTTGGATGGCAGTGCCGGACAACATCGGAAGAGAGCGTGCGGACGGCGGTCCGCACCATACTCGGGTAAGGGACACGGCGCACAGGATCGGGACTGCACAGGGGTACCATGAAGTACATCATCATTCTCGGGGACGGCATGGCGGACGAACCGCTTGCCGAACTGGGGGGTCGGACGCCCCTCGAGTACGCGGATATACCAAACATGGACAGGATCGCCCGTGAGGGGCGCTGCGGGATGCTCCGGACGGTGCCCGAAGGGTTCGAGCCTGGGAGCGACGTCGCGAACCTCTCCATCCTGGGCTACGACCCGTGCACCTCCTACACCGGGAGAGGGCCGCTTGAAGCGGCCAGCATGGGAGTGACCCTCAACGAGGGAGAGATGGCCTACCGATGCAACCTGGTTGCGATCCGGGACGGGCTGATGGAGGACTTCAATGCCGGGCACATATCGAGCGCCGAGGGTGCCGAACTCCTCAACGATCTCTCTACCGCGCTCGGTGACGTCCGGGCATATCCGGGAGTGGGCTACCGGAACCTGATGGTCGTTCCCCGCGCCCGCGGCGCCGCCACCACCCCGCCCCACGATATCGTCGGCCGGCCGATCGCTGAGTTCCTCCCGCGTGGAGACGACGCCGATCTCCTCCTCGACTGTATGGGGCGGGCACGGGAGATCTTTTCCAGCCACCCGGTCAACCGGCGGCGCCTTGATGAGGGAAAGACCCCGGCAACCGACATCTGGCCGTGGAGCGGCGGGAAAAAACCATCGTTCACACCGTTTCGCGAGAAATACGGGCGCACCGGCGGGATGATCTCCGCGGTCGACCTCCTGAACGGCATCGCCCGCCTTGCGGGGATGGATGTGATCCCGGTCCCCGGCGCCACCGGGTTCCTGGATACCGATTACGAGGCGAAGGCGCGGTACGCGGTCGATGCCCTCGACCGCCTCGACTTCGTCTACATGCACGTCGAAGCGCCGGATGAGGCGGGGCACATGGGGAGCCTGGAGGAGAAGGTGCGGGCGATCGAACGGCTCGACGAAGCGATCGGGATCGTCCTTGAGCGGCCGGATACGGTCGTCGCGGTTCTCCCCGACCATCCGACGCCGATCCGGTGCAAGACCCATACCATGGAGCCGGTGCCGTTTGCAGTGCTCGGAAAAGGGAGGGATGATGTCTCCGCGTTCTCAGAGCGCGAAGCAGCGAGGGGATCGTTTGGGCTCGTGCAGGCCCCGGAGTTCCTCTCCCTGCTCTTTTCGCCGTGAACCTCTCCAACAGGGCCGGAACTCCGGCACTACCTTTTTGTAGTCCCCCTGCACAACTCCTGCTCACGGATATGGAACCCCTGACGACAGACAGCATCGTCGAGAAGATACGGGAGATCGAGCAGAGCATCGGAAGACTCTCCCCGATGCAGAAGGTTCTCATCGGGACCGACGGGTCGGTGACCGGCCTGCTCGAGATGGCGACCGGGCACCCCGTTGCCATCACCACTCTGGTGCAGGACGTCGTCGGCGCCGACACCGGGGCGGCGGCGGCACTTGATATCGAACAGGGCGACGAGGTCAACTACCGCGTCGTGGAACTGAAAGACACCGTAACGGGAGAGGTGCTCATCTACGCAGTCTCCTGCACCCCGCTCCGGCGGCTTGCGCCGGAGTTCAGGCAGGACCTCATGCGGGCGGATATCCCGATAGGGAAGATCCTCCGCCGCCACCGGATAGAGTCGCGCCGGGAGATCACCGACGCCCGCGTCGTCCGTGCGGGCGCCGAACTCGCCCGGACGTTCAACGTCCACCGGTGCGAGCCGATGCTCTCGCGAAAGTACCGGATCATCCACCGCGAAGAGCCGCTGATTGCCATCGAGGAGATCTTCCCCTGCACGGCGTTCACCGACGAGATCAGGGTGCTGGTCGATGCTCCATCCCGGATCCACATCACTCTGCTCGACATGAACGGCGCCCTGGGCAGGGTGGACGGCGGGGTCGGGATTGCTCTCGACGAACCCGGGTGCATCCTCGACGCGCGCAAAGCCCCGGAGATCGAGGTTCGCGGCGGCGACGAAGATTCGCGCAGGAGGGTCGCCGATGCGGCACGGGCGGCGAAGGAGACGCTCGGACTCCCCGGGGGCGCGGAGATCGCCCTGCATGCCGCCGCACGGCAGCACGCCGGGCTCGGGAGCGGTACGCAGGTCGCTCTCGCCACGGCCGCCGCCCTCTGCCGGCTCTACGAGCGGGACGTCTCCGTCTGTGATCTCGCGAAGATCGTCGGCC
The DNA here is from genome assembly GCA_041677325.1 of Methanoculleus sp. Lineage (GTDB taxonomy): Archaea > Halobacteriota > Methanomicrobia > Methanomicrobiales > Methanoculleaceae > Methanoculleus. Next base: position 2,657 of record JBAYQF010000006.1, on the reverse strand, counting down.
GCGGCGGGACCTCCGGCATCGGCACGGCGGCGTTCGAGCAGGGCGGATTCATCCTGGATGGCGGGCACCGGTTCGGCTCTCCGGGGGGTAAAGATGATTTCCGCCCATCGGCGGCGTCGTGGGGCGTCGCGCCCCCGCCGGTCCTTGCCCGGCACCGGTTCCCGGAGGATTGGCGCATCCTGCTGGTGACGCCGGAGGTAGACGCAGGGGCGCACGGGAACAGGGAGGTCGATATCTTTAGCGCCCACTGCCCGGTACCGCTCGATGAGGTGCGGGAAGTCTGCCACGAGGTGCTCATGCGGATGATCCCGGGGCTCATCGAACACGACCTCGACCTCTTCGGCTCGGCGATCAACAGGGTACAGGCCCTGGGTTTCAAGAAGGTCGAGGTGAGCCTGCAACACCCGGTCGTCGCCTCGCTCCTCGAGGCGACGGTGCAGGCCGGCGCCGCCGGGGCGGGCCTGAGCTCGTTCGGGCCGACGATCTACGCCATCGGCGATTCAGCCATGCCGGATGCGGCACGGGCGGCGAGGGAGGTGCTCGGCGATCGGGGGGGAACGGTGCTCCTGACGCAGGCGAGGAACTCCGGGGCGAACGTGCGGGCGGGGTGAGGGGGGCAGCAAGGCAGCACAAAAGGGGTTCCCTCTAATCCCGGGGCAACGAACCGCGAGATGCGGTGAAACGCTCCGCTATCGATCATCGGCATTTTTGCAAACCGACACGGCGGTTACGACCGCCCGGGGGCGGCGGACAAAACGCGGGAGCAAAGACCCGGGGTAGCGATATCCGATGCATGAACATCCCGCAGGAGAACGGCATCAGCCCCCTGCTTCATCACCGATCAGTGGGGGTAACTCTCATCATCTGCCGTCGGGCGATCCCGGTACATAGTCGGTGCATGAACAGTTAATGGTTCGGCATCACGGGCTCCACCGCTATCGGAGCCACATCATGCCCCGCCGGGGTTCGTGTGCTCCCGGAAAACGGTATGTATCGAGATATGCATGCCGGGGTCAAAATCAGAGCAAAATATATATTGTCTGATCGCCAGTCAAGGACTCAACGTATCGGGGAGGAGAGGCGGTATTCACGATCACCCATACATGCTACCATCTCTCGCAGGCGCCAGCGGGGTTCCGCCGCTCCGGCTCAAGGAGAGAGGGGCCTTAGGATCGACGATGATCGCCGGCGGCAGGCACCACTCTTCCGCCCGGGCAAAAATTCTGTAGGAGAAAGAATGTGACTTCAGTGCGGTTGCGGGCGGTCGGAGACGTGCTGCTCTGGGTCAGGAACGGCAAGAGACCGTTTGAACGGATCCAGCACGAACTCCGGCAGAAGGATCTGCTCTTCGGGAACCTGGAGACGGTTCTCTCTGAGAGTGGAACCGAGAAGAAGAAACGCTGGGTCAATACATCCCCTCCCGAGACCGGCGATCACCTCAGGGATGCCGGGTTCGATATCCTCAGCGTGGCGAACAACCACACGCTCGATATGGGGCGAGTGGGGTTTGAGAATACCCTTGCGGAGCTGGAAGCACGCGACATCGCGTACATCGGAGGGGGGAGGGGGGATGAGAGACCGCAGGGACTCATCGTCGAGCGAAACGGGATCAGGTTCGGTTTCCTCGCATATACGAGCGGAAGGTTCCGGTCGCCGCCGGGCGTCACCGTCGCCAGATTGAAGAAGAACGAGATCATCGAGGATATCGGGGCGTTACAAGAGCATACCGACCATATCGTCGTCTCCCTGCACTGGGGGATCGAGAACATCTACTACCCATCGCCCGACCAGGTCGGTCTTGCTCACGCCCTCATCGATGCAGGAGCAACCCTGATCCTCGGGCACCACTCGCACACCATCCAGGGCCTGGAACGATACAAAGACGGGCTGATCGCGTATTCGCTCGGGAACTTCCAGTTCGACACCGAGTTCTTCAACGAGGAGATCAACAGCTCCATGATCCTCTCGGTGGACTTCGACCGGCACGGTATTCGGGGTTACACGGTCATTCCCTGCATCATCAACAGCGACTTCCAGCCAGAGGTGGCGGAAGGGCGGACCGGGGAGCAGGTAGCACGCTGGATAGCAAAGTGCTCCGAGAAGGTGCGCAATGGTGATGTCACCAAAAAGTGGTGGTTTGAGCAGATCGGCGCGAATTACCTGGAGTACAACCTGGAGAGTTACCGCTACCGGATCCAGCAGCACGGGCTTGCACCCCTGCTCGAGTGCGGGGTCTGGCTGGTGACGCCGTTCTGCCTGAACTGCTACGCGGGCGTGATCCGGAGATGGTTGAGACAGGGAACATAGGAGGAACACACATGAGGATATTACAGGTCACTCCATTCTTTAAACCCCTCTGGGAATCGGGCGGGGTGGCGCGGGTCGCATACGACATCTCACGGACCCTGCACGAGAACGGGCACGACATTACCGTCTACACGACGAACCGGAGCATCCATCCAACCGATCTGCCGACGAACCGCGCAACCCTCGTCGATGGGATGAACGTCTACTATTTTGAGAACCTGCGTAGATACATCCCGGGAGCAGCCCTGCCGGTGATGCCCTACCGCATGCCGGCGGTCGCAAGAAGGGAGGTGGCCGGGTTCGATGTCATCCACATCCACGATCACCGCACCATGCTCACCGTCATCGCT
>JBAYQF010000005.1:0-18724 GCA_041677325.1 Methanoculleus sp. | reverse complement strand
GAGATGCGCCCTCTGGAGGAGGAGGGGCGAACCGAGCACCACCCCGCTTCCTGCGACGTTGAAGTATGTGTCGAGGTGCATATCGATCATCGGATCGGGCCTGTCGCCCGGGATGAGCGGGTGGCAGGGCTGGTGGACGATGCCGATCTCGTCGAATCCGGGTGTGCAGTCGAGGAACTGGCGTACCCCATCGCGGTTCGTCCTGTCTCCGGTGCCGACGAGAGCAAACTCACCCATCGGCATGAAATCGCCACCCTCGAACGTCCCCGGTGCCTGCACCGTTCCGACGACCGGGATGCCGAGAATATCCCAGAGGAACCGGGTGATCTCGGTTTCCCGGGCTCTTTGCCGCTTTGCCGACCGGCCGATGACGAGGCCGTCGGCGGTCACCGCCTGCTGGTCGCGCATGAAATAGAGGTTTGCAAGCGGTTCTTGCCCCACGATCCGGACATCCACCCCGCCGCCGGTATCCTTCCCGCCCGCATCGATGACCGGGTTCAGGAGGAGAAGAGTGAAAAAGTGCAACGAGTCCAGGGCATCGGCGTTCTGCTCCATACTCCGCCGGGCCTCCGCCATCTCCTTCGTGCTGCCCCGGACGGCAACAAGATCGTGCGCCCAATCGACGAGCCGCCGGCGCACCGCAGGGTCGCTGTCGGCAGCATCGAGGATCGTCTCCTTGAGCCGCAATACCTGAACCCCGAACTCCCCCCCGAGCATGCGCTGGAGGGAGTCGTGCTCGCACCGCGCCTCGTAACGGCTGAATGCCCTCTCATAGAGTGCTGCATACGGCTCAAGCAGTCCAAAGAACATCTCGATCCCCGGACGGTGGACAGCCACCGTCCGGAGCCGATCCCATTCAGCGCGCACTCCCGCCGCCATCCGGATCACTCCCCCCTCCGGAGAGCAGCGAAGTAGTACGCGATCATCACCCCGGCTGCTGTCGCCGCCGCGAGCGCCCAGTTCACCTGCCCGCCAAGGATGAAGCTGATGCCGGAAAAGACAATAAACGCAAGTATACCATAAAGAAGAAGTTTTCCGTATTGATGCATTAGAAGAGATTATTCTTCCGGAAAACGGATAAATATGTCGCGGACCGGTGTCAGTATATAAAACCGCAAGAGTTATCATTCGCAGAAACAATCAACAGTCAAGCCAGTATTTATCAGGCATAAGGAGGTGTTCATGTGAAGATCAGACGGTATAAACCCCCAATCTCGACGACCGTGAAACCGTTTAGAATGGTGCGGAGGCTGCAGTGCAACCCAACCTACACCCCGCTCAGGGTTGGTCCGGTGATGAACGCCGCTGTGCTTGCCGTCCTCTCGGCAACATCTTCCATGTCGGGGCTGACTCTTGGTGCCTGCATGCGCCTCGCGGGGCTGTGAGGCTGTCAGCCAGCATTTTTTCCTTGCGCCCGGGCGGCCGCCACGAAGGCGCAGAGGCGAGATAGGAGCCATAGATCCGCGTTCGGGCAACCGGATCCCGGCAGGGAAAGGGAGATATGGCGGCACCGTGCATGGGGTATTCAAGGCACGAAAGCAGATGGTGAGCGATGGGAGGAGATGACATCATCGAGGTGCAGGACCTTGAGCATACATTCGGTGATTTCGCCGCGGTTCGCGGCATCAGTTTCACCGTCAGGAAAGGCGAGATTTTCTCGTTTCTCGGCCCTAACGGCGCTGGAAAGAGCACCACCATCAATATCCTGACAACCCTCCTCCCCCTCCAGAAGGGTATGGTGCGGGTGGCAGGCTACGACGTCGCACACGAGCCGGGGAAGGTCAGAGAGGCGATCGGCATCGTCTTCCAGGACGACGTGCTCGATAGAGACCTCACCGTCCAGGAGACAATGGAGTTTCATGGTCGTCTGTATAGTATCCCCCGGGAAGAGCGGCGGAGCCGGATCGAGAACCTGCTCCGGGTCGTTGAGCTTGAGCCGAAACGAAACGAACGGACGAAGAACCTCTCCGGCGGCATGAAACGGCGGCTCCAGATCGCACGCGGCCTCCTGACCCGGCCGGACGTGCTCTTCCTGGACGAACCGACACAGGGGCTCGACCCCCAGACGCGGTTGCGGATCTGGGATTATATCCGGCAGGTGAACGGGGCCGGGACGACGATATTTCTGACGACGCACTACATGGAGGAGGCCGACATCCTCTCCGATCGAATAAGCATCATCGACCACGGCAGGATCGTCGTCTCCGGAACCCCGACCGAACTGAAGAACGCCCTCGGCGAGGATGTCGTTTACCTGGAGACCGAGGACGATAGGAGGACCAGGGATGCCCTCCATGGGATCGAGGCGATCCGGTCCGTCACGGAATCGCCCCGCGGGCTCTCGATCACGATATCGGCCGACGGGAGTCATTGTCTTCCGCGGATCATCGATGCAGTGCGCGGTGCCGGGATCGGGATATCGAATGTAAACCTGAAAAAACCAACGATGGACGATGTATTCGTCCATTACACGGGAAGAGAACTTCGCGATACGAGGGCGTGATCGGATGGCATGGGAGTTCCTCACGGTCTACTGGCGGGAGATGATCAGGTTTGTCAGGTTCAGGACACAACTCTTCTCATCGCTCCTGCAACCGGCACTCTGGATGGCGTTCTTCGGCGTCGCGATGTCCTCGAACCTCGACCGATTCACATCGACAATCCCCGCTCCGGACGGCGTCATCCCGGTCGGCTACCTCACCTTCATGGCCGCGGGAGTGATAGCGATGACGACCCTCTTCACGAGCCTGTTCGGGGGGATGAGCCTCCTCTTCGACAAGAACTGGGGGTTGATGCGAGAGATGCTTGCAAGCCCCATGCCCCGGACTCACATCATGCTTGGGGTCAGCCTCTCGGGGATGACAAAGTCGTTCATCCAGGTATCCATCATCATGGCCTTCGGGCTCCTCCTCGGCGTCGAGTTCTTCCCCGGGTATGCCCCTCTCCGGATCGTCCTCTCGATCCTCGGCATATTCGCGTTCGTCGGCACCTTTTCGCTCGGTTTTCTCCTCTTTTCCTCAACCATATCCATGCGTCTTGAGAGCCCGGAAGGACTGCAGGGGATCATGACGCTCCTCACCCTGCCGCTCTTCTTCGTCTCAAACGCCCTCTATCCGATACAGGCGTTTCCAGAATTCTTACAGATACTCTCGATCTACAACCCCCTGACCCATCTGGTCAACGGGATCAGATACTTCGCGCTCGGGGGAGACTTCTTCGCTGTTGGCGCCCGTTACACGTCCACCACGGCCGACGTCCTTGGATCATTTGCGTACCTGGCGATCTTTGCAGCGGTGATGTACCTCCTCGCCCGGTGGACATTTGAGAAAGCCGTCGTTACGTGACGGTGAACCTACAACCATACAGGAACAAACAGCACTCTCCCGTAACCTTTTATCCATCCCGGACAAATGTTCGAACATCCATTGATCCGCCATGACACACCTTTTGTTCTTTACCGTTGGGGGGCTGACGTGTGCTCTCCCTCTTGCCAAGACCCGGCAGGTTGTCGGTATGGTGGAACTCCAGCCGGAGACCGGCAAACATCACGGGGGTGTGGGGACTATAAACCTGCACGACAGGGTCATCCCGGTCTACTCGCTCTGGGAACTTCTCGGGCTCTCCGACCGACCGCCTCTCCCCACCGACGTCCTCATCATCGCCAGCACCTCAAAGGACTGCGTGGCCATCTGGGCTGACGGAGTGCGGGGTGTCCGGGAGAGCCCGGTGCAACTCCCGCCCGAACCCGGCACATCCTGCTTTTCCGGCGTGTTGAGGGGGGGGGAAGAAGAGATCACTATCATCCATGATCTCGATGCGTTCCTTGCAGCGGAGAAGACCGCGCAGTACCCCCTCCCTCCCGGTGTACCCGAGACCGATAGTGATGGAGAGGTACCTCCCAACACCATAGAGACGGCGGGCGAGATCCTCGCAGAACGGGCACGAATACTCGCACAGCCGGAAGAGACGAGAGATGAGACCTCATTCCAGGAGCTTCTCGCGTTCAGGCTCGCAGGCCAGGAATACGCTATCAAGACGCAGTATATCCGTGAAGTCTTCATCATGCACGAGATCACCCCGGTTCCCGGAGTTCCTGAATTCATCGCCGGCATATGCGCCATCAGGGGGGAGATCATCGCCATCGTCGATCTTCGCGCATTCCTTTCGATCCCGAAGCATGGCCTGACCGACCTTAACCGGATCATCGTCCTCACCGATGGGACGATGACCTTCGGAATTCTCGCAGATTACGTCACCGACATCTACATCCGATCGACCGAACAGTTCACTCCGGTAGGGCCCGAGGCGACTTCGATCAAGCAGCGCTACCTCCTCGGCGTCACGGGAGAATCGGTACTCGTCCTCGACGCAGCAGCGATCCTCGCCGATCCTGCACTGGTGATTGACCAGACCCGAAAATAGGCAAATTTTTGCCCATTATAGTCAAATGTAGCCTGAAAATCTCATTCACGATACAGATCATTATTTAACCCCGAATGCATACCAGTCTATTAAATCGTCATATAAGAGCGAGTGGAACGGGAGAAATATGTTTACATTTTTTTCGGACATGAAAGTCGGGACGAAGATCCTCGTCATCTGCCTGTTTCTGGCGATCATCCCGACACTTATGCTCGGTATAGTGGCATACACGAGCTCGAGCAGTGTGATCAACGACCAGATCGAGACACTTCTCGAAACGCAGGTGCACGACGCACGGGGATGGACAAACGACGTCTATAAACTCACGCGCAATAAGGTGAACAGCGATCTCAACGTCCTCCGGGAGAACTTTTATGCCCGGGGGTCTCCCGAGGTCATTGACGGAAAATTGACGCTTGTGAGCAGTACCGGCAGTCCATACGTCATCAACGACAACTTCGAGATCGTCGACCAGGTGCAATCCCTGGTCGGGGGGGCGGCGACGGTCTTCCAGGTTTACGATGATCACGCCATCAGGATCTCCACGAACGTCATAGGAACCGATGGGGCGAGGGCGGTCGGGACAGAACTAACACAGAACGTCTACGACGTCGTGGTGAAACAGGGGGAGACCTACTACGGGAGCCGGGACCTCTTCGGCAAGCGCTACGTCACCGCATACGAACCGATAAAGGATAGTCACGGAAAGACTGTCGGGGTCCTCTTCGTTGGAACAGAGGAACAGGAGACACTCGACGTCGTCAAATCAAGCCTCAAAGATACGGTCATCGGCAAAAACGGCTACATGTTCGTCATCGACAGCACCGGACAGGTCCTTGTGCATCCCTCCCTCGAAGGCGAGAACTGGGCCGATGAGGAGTTTGCCCAGGAGATGCTCCAGAAGAAGGTCGGGATCATCCGCCACCAGGTTGATGACACGGATGTGATCGACGCCTACACCTACTACGAACCACTCGACTGGTACATCATCTCACGCGCCAAACTCTCTGATTTCACCGGGCCGATAGATACCATCAGAAACACCATCATCGTCGTCGTTCTCGCATCCATCGCCATCGGCGTCGCCATCGCCATCCTCTTCGGCCGTTCGATATCCGAACCCCTGCAGCAGGTCGTGTTGATGCTCAAAGAACTCCGCAACGGACACCTCTCCGCCCGACTCAACATTCGGCGGCAGGACGAGATCGGGATCATGGCGAAGACAATGGACGAATTCGCAGTTGATCTCCAGACGAATGTCGTCGGAAACCTGAAGATGATCGCCCTCGGCGAGTACGTCCAGGAGTTCCCGGTCGCCGACGAAGGCGATGAGATCCGTCCCGCACTCGCAATGATGGTCCAGTCGCTCGACCACCTCCACAAAGAGACGCTCAAACTCACCGATGCAGCCAGAGCCGGTGATCTCTCCATCCGCGGTGATGAAAAGGCGTTCCGCGGCGGGTACCGGATGATCATCGCCGGGTTCAACAAGACCCTTGAGTCGATCACAGAACCAGTGAACGAAGCAATGCGGCTTGCACGATTCTACGCATCCGGCGACTTTACCGCCCGATTCGACGAGAATATCCCGGTTGCCGGGGAGTTCGTCGCTTACCGCGATGCCCTCAACACCATCGGGATCGAACTTTCGCGGCTGATGAAACTGATCAGTGAGGAGCTCTACGAGGGCGTCTCGGTCCTCTCGCTTGCATCGAATGAGATCCTGGCGGTCACGAGCCAGCTCGCCGCAGCCAGTTCCCAGACCGCCACGACGGTGAACGAGACTTCTGACTCGGTCGAGAGCGTCAGGAAGAAGACCGAACTCGTGAACCAGAAGACGAAAGGTGTCTCTGAAAAGGCAATACGGGCACTGGAGGTATCGAAGGGCGGTCAGAAATCTGTGCGCGAGACCCTTGAAGGTATGAACCAGATCCAGCGGCAGATGGACATCGTCAGGATGAACGTCATCCGGCTCTCCGAGCAAAGTCAGGCCGTCGGTGAGATCATCGCAACCGTGAACGACATATCCGAGCAGTCCAACCTTCTCGCGGTGAACGCATCCATCGAGGCTGCGAAGGCCGGAGATTTCGGGAGAGGGTTCGCCGTCGTTGCAAATGAGATCCACAACCTTGCCGAGCAGTCGAAGAAGGCAACTTCGAATATACGGGTCATCCTCACCGATATCCAGCAGGGGGTCTCCTCGACCGCGGTCTCGACCGAGCAGGGGATCCGATCGGTCGCGAATGCCGCTCAGCTGACAAGCAACGCACAGGAGGTCATCGAGGTGCTCGCCCAGTCGATAGCAGACACCTCTCAGGAGGTCATAGAGATTGCCGCCTCGATCCAGACACAGGTCTCTGGAATAGATCAGATCTCGCGTGCAATGGAGAACATCCGGGATGCAGCGCAGAAGAACCTTGAGACTACCCATAAGGCAGAGAAGACCGCCGAGGACCTGCACGAGCTCGGTGCCCGCCTGAAGAGGATCACCCAGCAGTATCGGGTCTAAGCGGTTGGTCATGATCGGACCGGATGATGAATTTCGCGTCCGTCTCCTCGAGATGTTCCGCGAGGAGGCGGACGGGTACCTTGAAGCTATCACCGAGGGGTTGATCGCGCTTGAGAAGAACGGGCCGACGCCCGTTCTGGTCGAGCAGGTTTACCGGACGATCCACAGTCTGAAAGGGGCATCACGAGCGGTCAACCTCCGCGAGATTGAATCCATCTGCCAGAACTTCGAGACCGTCTTTGCCCTCGTGAAGCGGGGCGAGTACTCACCCGACGTGGACGATTTCGATCTCTTCCATCGGGCGATCTCGACGATAAAAAGCCACCTTGGGGGAGAGAGGCCCGACCTCTCGCCGGCGGAGATCAACGCGGCACTCCGGGCCATTCCGGGGGAGAAAGAGACAAAACCGAGCGCCTCGGCAGAAAAACGCCGGAACGGACCGAGTCGGGAGCCGGGGGAGAGAGATGCACCGGGTACGCCGGTCAACCATAACGGCAGCTATAACGGCAGCTGGCAGAAGGTAGATCGCAGCACAGTGCGGATTGCCGCGCACCGGCTCGACCGTCTCACCGCCGGAGCCGATAATCTCCTCACGACCCGGCTCTTCATCAAGCAGAGGATACACGAGCTCGAAGAGATGATGACCCGCTTCTCTCTCTGGCAGCGAAACCACTCTCAGACGCTCAACGATATGCAGGTCATCCGGAGGGCGGCTTTCGGGGAAGGGGGGGAGACGATCCCTCTTGACCTCGTTCTGCCGCTCCAGCGGGCGGTCAAGTTCCTGGAGTACAACCGGGAGTTCGTGACCAACTTGCAGCACGATCTCGCCACGCACCTGCGTTTTATGGAAAACGATCGATCTGCGCTCGAAACGAGCACTTCCGAGATCTCCGACCTCATCCACGATGCCGTCCTGCTCCCGGCCTCAACCATACTCACCCCCTTCTCCGCGTTCGTGAGAGAGTTCTCCCGCACTTCAGGGAAATCGGTTGACCTCACGATCGAAGGAGGGGAGATCGAGGTCGACCGGCGTATCCTCGATGCTTTGAAGGATCCCATCATGCACCTCATACGAAACAGCATCGATCACGGTATCGAAAGCCCGGAGATCAGGAAGGCGAGAGAGAAACCGGCTGTCGGTACCGTGCGGATCCGTGTCATTTCCCGGTCGGGGAGCAGGGTCGGCATCGAGGTTGCCGATGACGGTGCGGGTATCGATAGCAGCGCGATCCGGAGGACTGCTGTCGAGACCGGGGTGATCTCAGCCGAGGAGGATACCCGCCTCACTGACGGCGAGGCGATCTGGCTCATCTTCCATTCAGGGATGACCACGAGCCGGATCGTCACTGACCTCTCAGGGAGGGGGCTCGGACTCGCTATCGTAGAAGACGCCGTCTCCCGCCTCGGGGGAAAGGTGACGATCACCTCAACCCCCGGCAGCGGGACGGCAATCACCCTGACCGTTCCGGTGAGTATGGCCACCCTCCGCGGGTTGCTCGTCCGCTCCGAACGGCAGGTGTATGCCCTCCCCATGCAGCAGGTGAAACAGGTTCTCCGGATTCATCCGGACACCCTGACCATCTCCAGGGATCGACCGGTGATCCATCTCTCAGGGGAGGTTATCGAGGTCATCCGACTCACCGATGCCCTGGACATCCCGCCTTCAGGCCCCGTCGTGAAGGAGGACCGGCCAAAACCGATTGTCATCATCGCATACGGTGCCGGGCAGATCGCATGCATGGTCGATGAGATCATCCAGGTGCAGGAGATCGTCGTCCGACCGCTCGGGAGCCAACTCCGCTCTGTACGGAGGATCGACGGAGCCGTGATCCTCGGAGATGGACACCTGGCGCTTGTGCTCGATCCGCTTGAACTGATCCAGGATGCGTTGCAGGCTGAACGGGAGATATCAATACCCGCACTTCCCCCAGAGATACAACCACGGATCCTCGTTGTCGAGGATTCGGTTACATCGCGTGCCCTGCTGCAGGAAATCCTTGAAGGAGCCGGATATCAGGTGGAGACCGCCGTCAACGGAGTCGACGCTTTCGCAAAGCTTAAGCAGCATGCGTTTGATATAGTCGTTTCAGATGTTGATATGCCCCGGATGAACGGTTTTGCGCTCACCGAGAAGATACGGGCAGCAAATGATCAATTCGCCGGAATCCAGGTGATGCTGGTCACTTCACTCGATTCACCCGAAGACCGGGAACGGGGAACGGCCGCCGGGGCAGATGCATATATCGTCAAGAAGAACTTTGAGGCAGAAGAGTTTCTCAGGATAATCCAGCGCCTGGCGCGCCGCCGGGAGAGAGAGCAGGGAGCGATAATATGGAAGGAAAACACGAAGGAAGAATGAAGATGGGTGTTCTGGTGGTAGAGGATAGCAGGACGCAGGCGGAGTTCATCCGCTATGTCCTCGAGGCGGAGGGATACGAGGTCACCCTGACCGCTGATGGTACCGAAGCGATGAAGAGGATGGCGATCGATATGCCCGATATCGTCCTGAGCGACATCATGATGCCTGAGATGGATGGGTATGAACTCTGCCGCCGGATCAAGCAGCAGTACCCGGATGTACCCGTTATCCTGGTCACCACCCTCTTCGATCCTGCCGACGTGCTGAAAGGGCTTGCGTCGGGGGCGGACAGTTTCATCGTCAAACCCGTCAACCCCGAGCATGTCCGCTCCCAGATCGAGTCCGTCATGCAGACGCGGGAGATGCGCGAACCGGAGGATGCGCATGGTGAACTGGATATCGCCTTCGCCGGCAACACGTATACCATCGGTGCAGGGCGACTCAAGATCCTGAACACCCTCCTCTCGACGTATACCATCGCTGTGGCAAAGAATATCGAACTCCAGGAGGCACAGGAGCAGCTGCACACCTTAAACGAGCAACTCCAGGAGGCCGTCGCGGATCTCTCGCGCAGCAATGAGAGTCTTGCCGCTGAGAACCAGGAACGACGCCGGGTAGAGAAGGCGCTCGCGGATGCCAACAGGAAGCTCCAGCTCATGGCAAGCATCACCCGCCACGACCTCTTGAACCAGCTCGCAGCACTCTGGGGTTATCTCGATCTGGCCCAGATCCTGCGCGAACGGGAGCCCGAAAACGCGTGGCACCATATCGAGAGCGCTGCCGGAATGGTGAGCCGGATAAACAACACCGTCCGGTTCACGGCCGAATACCAGAAGGTAGGGGCGACGACTCCAGGCTGGCAGGAGATCAGGGCGCTCGTGGAGCGATCGGAGAAGTACATCTCAACAGACAGCATCACCCTTGAAAACACCATCCCGGCCGGGGTGGAGGTCTTCGCTGACCCGCTCATCGAGAAAGTCTTCTCAAACCTCATTGAGAACGCGCTGCGTTACGGAGAAACGATCACCACCATCGCCTTCAGCCTCAAGCAGGATGGGGAGATGTATATCATCATCTGTGAGGATGACGGGATTGGGATTCCCGCCGCTGAGAAGGAGAAGATCTTCAGCTACGCACACGGCATGAATACCGGACTCGGCCTCTTTCTCGCGCGGGAGATCCTGGCCATAACCGGGATTACCATCCGGGAGACCGGAATCCCCGACAACGGGGCACGATTTGAAATCCTCTGCCCTGCAAGAGTGATACGCGTTTCCGACCGGTAGACTGAATGAAAAGAGACAGTTATCACAGGCGCCCCGTATGAACATCACTGACATTCAGGCTGCATTTACCGCCGATACGCGCAACCGCACTGCAATCATCGCCGGGCTGGCCGTGCTGACCCTCGGGGGGAACCTGCTTGCGATGGCCGTCGGCGCACCGGAGGGGCTCCTTCCCCTTCCCGCTCTCCCGCTCACCATCCCGATCATCCTTGCAGGCTACTGGTACCCGCGACGCGGCCTCCTCTTCGCCGCCTGTTTCGCGGCCATCTACGCCGTGACGACCACCCTCCTCTCTCCACCAGACTCATACCTCATTTATACCACTCTCCTGCGTGCGATCCTCCTCGTCCTCATCGGTGGCGTGGTCGCGTTCCTCGCAACGAAACTCCGCGAATCCGAACAACAGATGAACCAGATCATCGAGTTTCTTCCCGACGCAACCTTCGCTATCGACCGTGGGGGACGGGTCATCGCCTGGAATCGCGCGATCGAGAAGATGACCGGGGTGAAGAAAGAGGCCATACTCGGTCGAGGGGAATACGAGTATGCCATACCGTTCTATGGCGAACCCCGACCGCTGCTTGCGAACCGGGTTCTCCAGGGCGAACTCGAGACCGGGCATCCGCCGATCACGAAGAATGGCGATGCCCTTGTCGCGGAGATTTACACCCCCCATCTCAGGAGCGGGCGGGGGGCACACATCAGGTTCACGGCGACCGCGCTCCTTGACCGGAGTGAGAGGGTCTCCGGGGCAATCGAGTCCATCCGGGACGTCAGCGATGAGGTCATGACAGAAGTGGCATTGCAGAACGCCAGCCGCCAGCTCAACATCCTCACGGGGATCCTGCGTACCGACCTTGCAAATCATCTCGCAGTCCTGTACGGGCACCTTTCGCTGGGTGTGATGAAATTTGACGACCCCGAGATACTCTCCTTCATCAATGAGTTAAACGATGCTGCAAACGGGATCCGCCGGAGAATCGAGATCTCCCGCGAATTCCGCGACATTGGAACATCACCGCCGGCATGGATCCCCGTGCAGCAGACCATCAGGAAAGTGGCCGCCACCCTCTCCTTTGGGGGCGTCACCCTCGATGCATGGACGGAACGCCTCGAGATCTTCGCCGACCCCCATCTCGCGACGGTCTTCACCCACCTCTTCGAAAACTCGCTCGCACCGGAGACGAAGGCGGAGAGGATCATCGTCACCTACCAGCTGCGCCCGGAGGGGTGCGCGATCATCGTCGAGGATGACGGAATCGGTATACCCGACGCAGAGAAAAAAAGTCTTTTTGCGCAGAAGACAGAGAGTTACGGGCACGGGCTCCTCCTCACCCACGAGATACTTGCCATAACCGGGATCGCCATCCGCGAGACGGGGGCGTTCGGGGCGGGGGCGAGATTCGAGATTCTGGTGCCGTCGGAGGGATACAGGATTGTCTGAGGTGAAGGGTATGACACCGGGTGTTCTTTCGAGAGGGGGTACGGGGCCGGAAGGAGGCCGACTGGAGGTGCGCGAACTGAGAAGCGCGGAGTTTCCCCGCGCGGACGAGGTCTGGCGGGATTACCGCGGCATGACCGGTGATCCTGCGCGTGACCGGATCTTTGCAACCCTCCTCGCAGGGCAGATCGTCTCTCTCGCCCGGTGCAGGAGGCATTCCGGAGGTCTTGAGGTCGACGGCATCTTCACGCCCGATAACTTCCGCAAAAGAGGATATGCACACAGGACACTGGCCGCCCTGATCACGGCCTGCCACAACGACGACCTCTACATGTACGCGGTCGAGAGCCTCACCGGGTTTTACGCAGGGTTCGGGTTCATGTCGATACCCGAACGCAACCTTCCTTCCGGGATTCGGGAACGCTACACCTGGGCCGCGGGGAACATGGAAGGCGCCGAGGTCCGGCCGATGTTCAGGAGAGCCGGGCTGTAGACCCGGCACTCTACTAGAGCGTTCGCGTCTTCCCGCAGGGGATCAGGTGCGGGCGACCGGTCTCATGCCCCGCCGCCACGCTCCTCGAAGTAACGTAACGCCTCGGGAACTTGTTCCCTGATCACTCGCAGGAAGTAGTTCGTGAGGACGGGATCAGCCACCAGGAACGAGTGCTGCATCGCCCGCTCGGTATCCTGGGTGAGCCCGCCCTGCTCATCTATCTCCGCCTTGATGGCATGGATGGCGTTGTCAACGTCCTGTTCACTCTCCCACTTCAGCACCGATATCGTTCGTGCCATTGCTCTTCACCTCACGGCGCTGCCGTGTAGGTGGGAGGTTCTATTTCAGGTTAACCCTCTACGATCAAAAAAAGGGTCAGGCGTCTTCCTGATCGAGAGGTGCCTTTTCGACTTTCTCGCCGACGAGTGCGCTGTTTCCAGCAGGATCCTCAAGGATGAGCGTGAACGGGAAGGCCACTTCCCGTGCGGCGGCGATCGCTTCCATCATCCTGAGTGCAGCCGCCCGTTCATCTTCGCTCTCGGGATTTGCAAGGATCGTCTCCACCGCCTGCTCGAAGCGGTAGAGGATTCCCTCGATATTGGTGACGAAACCCTCGCAGGCGGTGCCGGGTTCGATCGCGAGACCGAGTTCGGGGATCTCGATCCTCCCCGTCGTGCTCCGCGCCACCCGGGTGGTAAGGTCGCCGGACTCCTCCACCCGCACCGTCCAGCTGACCGGATCACCCTCACCGAGGATGATGGTGTCGGTGTGCCGGTAACCGCAGGCATCGCAGGCGATTGCCACGAGCAGGAGGTCGGGAAAGTGGGGGATCTCGAGATGGTGATGGACGATCCGGATCTCGGCACTGCAGGCGGGGCAGGTTCCCGGATGGGACTCCTGCACTAGAAACCTCCGCCGATCTTCTCGCGGGAGACCTTGACGGACATGGGCGTGATGACGACGTACTTCTGCTCGCCGAGGCCGACGATATCGCCGTTCACGTCCTTTGCCACGTCGCGGAGATCCTTCAAGACCCGCTCAAACGTCACCTTATCCATCTTCAAGCGGCCGATATCGACGATAACGATGTTGCCGTTGTAAACCTCGTCCTTGACGCGGGGGGTATCTTTGAGGTCGGTGATCGTGGCGATCTTGATGTACATGGATGCTGGAACATCCTCGCTTGAGCCCTCATAGGAAGCGAGATCGAGTTCCATATAGTCCTCTTCGTTTCGTACCTGACTTTTGCCGAGGATGCTGCCAAAGAGTTTTTTAACCATAGAAAAATTGGGGAATGAATTTTATTTAATAGTATCCATTATTTTCTCCATCAGATCTCCAGATTCCAGAGATCATCCCCGACATAATGGACATTTTTAATGGACTTTCCCTTCTCCTGCCGCTCCATATCAGCTGCATCGAAGAGGGCAATCCCCACGGCAAGCGGTTTTCCGTGCCGTTCCTCGATGACCTGCACCGGACGCCCCGCACGGATGTCCGATGAGATCGATACGATCCCGGGGCGCATAACATCCGCGCCGTTTACGACGAACCCGACCGCACCGGTATCGACCACCACCCGCCGCTCGGGTATCGGATGCTCGATGAGTCCTCGCAGAGTCGGAAAACCCCAGTCTTCGGCTCCCATCAGGAGAGGCTTTTTGTTGACAAGGTAGATCTCGACGGAGGCGTCCGTCTCCACCCGCTCGATCCGGTCGGAACGGAAGAGGTCGGCCGAACTCCCGATCTCATCAGCAAGTCGCCTGAGAAGCTCGCTTATCTGTGATTTCCGGATGACATGTCGCTTTTTTACAGTAATCTTTGGCATGTGTCGAAACCTCGGGGCGCGCCTACTCTCGCGCAGCAACGCGGTTATATTTAAGTAGCTTCCTCACTCAAATATATTACTCCAGAATGGACGGCAAAGGGTAATCATATGGCGCCAAGACCGTTGGATATTTTAGATCAGGTATTGAATCGTCAGCCCGTCATCATCAGCCTGAAAGGTGGAAGAGAGATCCGGGGAATCCTCCAGGGATACGACGTTCACATGAATCTGGTATTGGACAGAGCAGAAGAAGTAGTGGACGGCGCGGCGCAGAAACTCGGCACGTTGATCGTTCGCGGTGACAATGTTATCTACATTACCCCTTCAGTTGAATAACGTTTAGGTGAAAACAGATGTCAAAAGGCACACCATCAATGGGCAAGCGGCAGAAACGCACTCACATCACCTGCAGGCGATGCGGCAAGACTTCATTCCATGCACAGCACAAGGTCTGTGCGTCATGCGGGTTCGGCAGAAGCCGGAGGATCCGCAGTTTCCGCTGGACAGAGAAGAAAGCAAAGGTACCGACGCATTAGAGTTGTATCATGTGTGGTATCGTTGGCATCGTCGATGCTGGCGGTGTCTCGTTTCCGCTGTACTACACCCTGTACGCTCTCCAGCACCGGGGGCAGGAGAGCGCAGGGATATCCACTTTTGAAGGCACGGCCCTGTACACGCACAAGGCCCAGGGGCTCGTTGCCGAGGTCTTCAACGGCGAGACCCTCCAGAAATTGCCGGGGAATGCCGGGATCGGCCATGTCCGCTACCCGACGGCCAGATCGAAGGTTCCGGACAACGTCCAGCCGTTCAATTTCAGGTACCGGGGGCTCAACCTCTCGATCGCCCACGACGGCAGCCTGGTCAACACAACCGAACTCCGGGAGGAATACGAGCGTCGGGGCCAGATCTTCTGTACAACGGCCGACACCGAGATCATGGGAAGCATCATCGCCGATGCGCTCCGGACCTCAAAGAGCATGGAGGACGCTGTCCTGCTCTGCATGCGGCGTCTGCGTGGTTCCTATGCTGCTGTAGCGCTTCTGAACAATACCGTCTACGCCTTCCGCGACCCGCTCGGCATCAAACCGCTCTGCATCGGAAAGATCGATCACGGCTACATCGTTGCATCGGAGAGCGTGGCGATCGATGCGCTGAACGGCACGTTCATCCGTGATGTTCTGCCGGGCGAGCTCATACGCATCGATGAAAACGGACTCTCCTCCACCCAGATCGCGACCGCGAACCGTAAGGCGCACTGCATCTTCGAGTATATCTACTTCGCCCGCGCCGACTCGATCATCGACGGGACGCTGGTCTACGATGTGCGGCGCCGGATCGGGCAGAAACTCTATGATGTAGCTCCGGTCGGTGCAAATACCGTCTGTCCGGTTCCCGACTCGGGCATCGCCTATGCCGCCGGGTATGCCGAACGCTCAGGCATACCGTTCGTCGAAGGGCTGATGAAGAACCGTTATATGGGCAGGACGTTCATCATGCCGACCCAGCAGCAGCGGGAATGGGCGGTCAGGATCAAACTCAACACCGTCAGGGGAAACCTGAAAGACAAAAAGGTCGTCCTCGTCGACGACAGTGTCGTCCGGGGAACAACGTCGCGACGGATCGTGAACATGATCCGGGAGGCGGGCGCAGAAGAGATCCACCTCCGGGTCGGCTCCCCACCG
Organism: Methanoculleus sp.; assembly: GCA_041677325.1. GTDB lineage: Archaea > Halobacteriota > Methanomicrobia > Methanomicrobiales > Methanoculleaceae > Methanoculleus. Next base: position 2,704 of record JBAYQF010000005.1, on the reverse strand, counting down.
ATAGTCTCCCCCTGCTACCTCGGGGTGGATATGCCCACCCGCACCGAACTGATCGCAAGCGGTAAAGAGATCGAAGAAGTACGTAAAAGCATCGGTGCGACGTCACTTGCCTACATACCAATCGAGGATCTGGTGGAGGCGATCGGGTGCGGCGAACAAAACCTCTGCACCGGGTGTTTGACCGGGTGCTATCCGGTGGAGATCAACGGGGAACGGTGCTCCCGCTACGTCGTGGATTATATGGCGGGAACCCGTCAATCCGATTTCTCGACCTTCAAGACCGGGAAAGAGAAGATATAGACAACCCACTCCAGAACCCGACCACCCATTTTTCTGCACCGAAACTCTCCTGACCCTGATCGGTCTCGGTCGTGCTGCTCTGGGCTGGGTGGACAGGAGTGAAATGGCCTTATCCGAACGGAAGGCGATGATCCGGTTTCCCGGGAGGTCGAGCATGTTGGCGACGTAGCATGGCTGTGTGCCGCTCTTCTGCGTGAATGCAAGATACGAGCGACGAAGTGATACCTCGGACAAGGCGGGTGCGGATGTACACCCGGGCCGGGGAATGAAGATGCAATGTACGTGAATAATATGAGGAAAAACGCGGAAATCTCACTCATAGCGAGGGATGGATTTGAACCATCGGTCTACGGGTTATGAGCCCGCCGGGATTTCCTGACTACCCCACCTCGCTTCTGGACTGTGAGGTATATAGATTGATCCTCCAGAGATATATATGTTTGTGCAGGGCGAATCCAGTGCAGGTGCCAGGTTCCGGTACCCGGCGCAGAGCCAACCATTTAATATGATCAGACGGCTTACCTCCGTCGCATGGAAGGAGAAAGGCCGCTTGATGATGAACTCCAGCGCCTCAGAGAGGAACGCCTCCGGAAGCTTGAGGAGCGGTTCACGGGAACGCCCGGCGGGGGTGTCATCGAGATCGCGGATGGCATGTTCCAGAATGTCCTGCAGAACCATCCCGCCCTGGTCATCGATGTCTGGGCGGAATGGTGCGGCCCCTGCCGGATGGTGGCCCCGGTCATCGAGGATCTTGCGCGTGACCTCGCCGGCAGAGTGACCTTCGGCAAGTGTGACGTCGATCAGAACCCCCGGATAGCAGCGAGTTTCAGCATAACAGCGATACCCACACTCCTGTTCTTCGCAAACGGCATGCTGGTCGACCGGGTGGTCGGCGCACTCCCGAAAGAGGCCATCAAGACACGGGTCATGCGGGCGTTCGGTGTCGGTTAGAGGGGCGTCCCCCGCCGGCGCCGGAACCACCCGGAAAGGCGGGCAGCCATGATGAAATCATTTTTTGAGAGCCCACCGATGGCGTAAGTATACCAGGCGACATCCACGAATCGACCTGCGTGGATACCGAGGTCCGGAAGGTGCTTCTCTCGCGCAGCAAACCCGGCGACCTCGGTGAGGAACGCCATTGCCTCATCAAACCCCTTACAGGCAAACCGGGCGGTGAGTCGCCCATCCTCGAGCGACCAGTCCGGGAGCTCCGGCAGGAGGGTCGCGATCTCCCGCCGGGTCAGCGGTGCCGTATCCGCAACATCCGGAGCGATTGCCTCAGACGAAAGATCCATACTGATCCCTCATCGGAGAGGATGAAAAAGGTTATTCTCCAGAGGGGTAGCCGTTCTCCCCCGGATGCGCTTTACACCTCGATCAACCGGTAGGCCTCTTCCCCGAGACCGAGCCCGGCCGCACAGGTGATCTGGTACCTGCCGTCCGTGTAATCCCAGATCCCCCTGAACTTGTCTTCCCCGGGAGCGAAGTTCCCTGTAAGCTGCGTCCGGGAGAATCCCTGTTCGCTGTTGACGAGGTCGAAACTCGCGTGGTCGATCGCGACCGGGTCGGTGGAAGCGAGGATGCCGATGTCGGGGACGACGGCTGCGTCGCTCCAGGGAACGCAGTCGCAGTCGGGGGTGATGCCGATGAGGAAGTTGATGTAACCGACCCGCCCGGGCTTATCGTGAACCGCGCCGAGGGCGTACTCGCAGAGCCGCTCGATGAACGGCCGGATCTCCGTCGTCCAGTCGAACTCGATCGCGCCCGTCGGGCAGGAGCGCATGCAGTCGCCGCACCCGACACAGTGCTCGGGATTGAGCACCGCCCGGCCGTCGGCAAGGGTCATTGCCGCCTGCGGGCAGACCGTGGTGCACTTACCGCACCCGCCGCACCGCTCAGCCTCCACGAACGGCTTACCTGCGTGCTGTTCGGCCTTCCCCGACGGTGGGGCGCAACCCATCGCCAGGTTCTTGATCGCACCGCCGAACCCGGCGAGGTCGTGACCCTTGACGTGCGAGAGAACGATCATGCTGTCGGCGTCGAGGATGCTCCCGGCGATCCGGACGCGCTCGAAATGCTTCCCGCCAACGGCGACCTCCCTCCAGTAGCCGCCGGTAAGGCCGTCGGCGATGATGACAGGGGCTGCGGCAACCGCGTAGGCGAACCCATGCTCGATCGCGGTGACGGTGTGCCGGACGGCGTCCGCCCGGCTCCCTGCATAGAGGGTGGCGGTATCGGTGATGAAGGGGTACGCTCCACGTTCTTTTACCTTATCGACCACCTGCCGGGCAAAGAGCGGGTGGATGTAGGTATCGCACCCGCGCTCCCCGACATGCAGTTTGACTGCCGTAAGGTCTCCCGGCCGGACAGCCGTGCCGAACCCGGCCGCATCAAAGAGGCGGCG
>JBAYQF010000004.1:0-20315 GCA_041677325.1 Methanoculleus sp. | reverse complement strand
TCCGCCGACTACGCCCTCATCCCGGAGATGATGCTGCCCGATCACGCCGACTGGTACCTGACGTTTGCGAAGAACCGGATGGTGCTCACCTACACGAACGAGAGTAAGTACGCCGACGAGATTGCCGCCGAGAACTGGTACGAGGTCCTCGACCGCGACGGCGTCCGGTGGGGCTTCTCCGACCCGAACTCCGACCCCTGCGGCTACCGCACCCCGATGGTGATCCAGCTCGCCGAGAGCCACTACAAGAACGACCAGATCTTTGAGACCCTCGTCAGCGAGCACAGCAACATCACCGTCACCGAAGCGGACGGCATCTACACCATCCACGCCGGCGACCCGAAACCCGACGGCGCTGTCCTGACGATCCGGCCGAAGAGCGTCGAACTCGTCCAGATGGTCCAGGCCGGCGGACTTGATTACGCCTGGGAGTACAGGAGCGTCGCAGTCCAGAACGATCTCCGGTACATCGAACTCCCTGAGGCAATCGACCTCTCCTCGATAGACTTCGAGGATGAGTACGCGACCGTCCAGATCGCAACGAAGAAAGGCGACAGCGTCGCCATCTTCACCGGGTCTCCCATCATCTTCGGCATAACCGTCCCGAAGATCGCGGAACACCCCGACCTCGGCGTCGCGTTCATCGAGATGCTGATCGACACCACCGGCCAGGAGATCCTCATCGCCGACGGTCAGCCCCCGATCGTCCCCGCTGACGGCTACGGCAACGTCCCCGACGTCCTCAAGCCGCTCGTCGAGATGAGATCCTGAACCCCCCCTCTTTTTTTATGCCATTGGTTACCGGCGGACAGATACGGCGCTCACCAGGAAACGTGCAACGATGAAGATCGGAACACTCACGGGCGATCCCCCCCACGGGGATGGTGAAATAATCCCCTCGTGGTGGAGCAGGCGCAAAAAACGGTATATCGATTGGTGCACCATCGGATTCTGCATCCTCGGCGGCCTGCTCGTCGGGCTCACGGTGCTCGCACTCGCGAGTATCACAGTAGCGGAACTCGCCGATCCGGCGCACCTCCTCAAGGTTGCGGCATCGTCCACGGTGATCGAGTCGATCCTCCTCACGTTTGGAGCAGGTGCAAGCGCCGTTCTCCTTCTCATCATCTTCGGGACACCGCTTGCCTATATTCTTGCGCGATCCCGCCCCTCGCGTTTCAAGGGTGTCGTCGAGAGCATCATCGACATTCCGCTCATTCTCCCCCACACTGTTGCCGGCCTGCTTGTCTACCTCCTCTTCATGCGCCGGGGATGGCTCGGCGCACCCCTCCTGGAGGTCGGGATTGCGTTTGAAGATGCACTCCCGGGAACGATCGTCGCGATGCTCTTCGTCGCTTCGCCGTTTTACATCAACAGCATGCGGGAGGGGTTTGAAAAAGTGCCGATCCACCTGGAGAACGTCGCCCGCACGCTTGGGGCGGGAACTTTCACGACGTTCCGGACGGTTTCGCTCCCCCTGAGTCTCCGGCACATGTACAGCGGGGCGCTCCTCGCCTGGGGGCGGGCTATCGGTGAGTTTGCCGGCGTCATCATGATCGCCTACTACCCGTTCATCATATCGACGCTGATCTACTACTCCTTCACGACGGACGGCATCCGTGCGAGCAGGAGCATCGCGTTCACCGTCATCGTGGTCAGATTCGCGGTCTTCTACATCCTCCGGCGGATGACACGGTATCTCGGGAGGTACGATGATAGAGTTTGATTCTGTCTCGCTCGCTCTCGGCTCGTTCCGGTTACGGGACGTCAGCCTGACGATCGAGCGGGGCGATTACTACTTCATCGTCGGGCCGTCGGGGGCGGGAAAGACCGTCCTCCTCGAGGTGATCGCCGGACTCCACCAGCCCGAGAGCGGCCGGGTGCTCCTCCGAAACGACGAGATCACCGCCCTTCCGCCGGAGAAACGCGGGATCGCCCTCGTCTACCAGGACTACTCGCTCTTCCCGAACATGCGGGTCATCGATAACGTCGCCTACGGCCTCCGGGTGCAAGGAGCGCGAAAGAAGGAGGCGCGGGCGGAGGTCGCCCCGCTCCTCGATAGGTTCGGGATCACCCACCTCGCCGATCGCTACCCGGGAACCCTCTCCGGCGGTGAACAGCAGCGGGTGGCGCTTGCCCGTGCCGTCGCGGTGAAACCCGATATCCTTCTCCTCGACGAACCGCTCTCGGCGCTCGATCCCATCACGCAGGAGAAGTTCATCGACGATCTCCGGCGGCTCCACCGGGAGGACGGGCTCACGATCGTCCAGGTGAGCCACTCCCGCCGGGAGGCGCACCTTCTCGCGACCCGGATGGCGGTGATCATCGGCGGGAGCCTTGTCGACGAGGGAAAGGCCGGCACCGTCCTGAACACACCGAAAAGCCGGGATGTCGCGGCGTTCGTCGGGATCGAGAACATCCTGGACGGAACGGTAACGGCAAACGACGGCGGGCATGCGACGGTGGCCGCCGGCGGGCTGGTCTTTGAGGCGGTGACGGATGCCGCCGCGGGCGAGGAGGTCTCCCTCTGTATCCGGGCTGACGATCTTGTCATCACGGTCGGGGAGAGCCCCCTATCGAGTGCCCGGAACACAGTGGTTGGAACGGTCATCTCGGTCGTGGAGAACGGTCCAGTCGCCGAAGTGAAAGTGGACGCAGGAGTTCCCCTGACCGCGGTCCTGACCCGGCGGTCGGTGCGCGACCTCGCGCTCGCCCCCGGGATCGCCGTCACCCTCTCGGTCAAGGCGACGGCGATTCATGTCATCCACACTTCTTCTTGATGGCGAGGAACAGGCCGGTCGGGGCGGCGGTGACGGCCGAGTTCCTCCCCTCACCACGCCATAGACGATGAGGCCGGGTGCGGTGATGGTGTCCACAGCTCGTTTCTGAAGTTAAACCCTGGCCTGGTTCTCCGGCCGGTCATGCATCACCACGCATTGCCTTTTTTATGGGGGGTGGGGGTTACAGTAGGGCCGCGGGTCGTCAACCCCCGGGTGCCCCTGTCTTCCACCACCGTTTCAGTGCATAGGCAAGGGCCATCCCGACGATGAACGCGACCGTGAGGCCGACCACAAGTGTGAGGATGGCGATGACCGCCGTGACCAGATAGGATTCCGTCTTCGCACTGTGTTTTCCGAGTTCGAGTGCGACAAAGACCAGGAGTGCGCCGAAGACGCCGAACGGTATGAGGGTCAGGACCTCCGGTGGGGCGAAGGCGACGGCAAAGGTGAGGACTAATATACCGGCGACGATGTTTGCTCCACCGGTTCTTGCACCGAACCGGTACATCGCGGCGAGCCCCCCGGCGCCGTGGCACATCGGAAACCCGCCGAGCGGCGTCGAGACCAGGTTCATCGCCCCGATCGTCCGCGAGAGCCTATCGGGATCGACGCCTTTCTTCGGGAAGAGGTCGTAGGTGAGGAGCGACGTCGCGAGGATGGCGTTTGTGATCGTGAGCGGTATCTGGGGGAGGGCGAGATCCCAGGTGGCGGCGGTGAAGTCCGGCAGAACCGGGAGGATGAGGGCGGGGAGGGGCATCAGCCGGAACGGCGGCATTCCCTGGGTGGCGATACCCGCGGCAAGCCCGATGATGAGCACCAGAAGGGCAGATATATCCGGTATCCGGGTGCGTTGCGACACAATGAAGAAGACGAGGATGATCCCTATGGATATGGCCGCGACGAGGACATCCGAGACGATATAGCCAAGCGACGTCCTGAGGAGGATGAGGGCGAGCCCCGCCTGGACGCCGCGGATGACGCTTTTTGGTATCCGGTCTCCGATCCAGTTCATCCCGCCGATGAACCCGATGATGAGAAAGATCGCCCCGACGATGAGGCCGGAGGCCACGATCTCGCCGTGTGAGAGTCCTCCGGCAATGACGACCGCCCCGATCGCCTTCATCGGTTCGATCGGGATGGGGAGGCGGTAGTAGAGCCCGGCGATGATGAACCAGGCGGCAAGGAAGAGGAAGAAGTGGCTGATGTTTACGTCCGGGCAGACGATGGCGACGCCGAGCATGATGGGGAATATTGTTCCGAAGTCGCCGACGGCTCCGGCGACCTCCTCGATGGTGAACCGGATCCCGCGCTCTTCCGTTTCGATGCTCTCTGCCATAGCCACTCTCTTTCTATGTCTCCCCCTCTTTTTGGGAGTTGTGGTTGAGTACTTCCGTATAAATAAAGGGTTTAGGTTTAATTTTTTAATAAATCCATGCAGTTAATTTATCCCTATTATCAATTATACGAATATAAACGCTTATTTCGCCCATCTGAGTAACTATTCCTATGAAAGCACATCTGACTTTTGTACTTGCGCTGCTTCTTGCGGCAGCCGCTGCGTTTGCATGCGGTTGCACCGGAACAGCGGTTGATACGCCGGAGAATGTCGACATGCCGGAGCTGCTCGTCTACTGCGGCGCGGGCATGCGCGAACCGATGGATGAGATCGCAGGCGTCTTCACAGAGAGGACCGGGATCCCGATCAACTTCGTCTTCGGCGGATCGAACACCCTCCTTACCCAGATGGAACTGACCGGGATGGGCGACGTTTACATGCCGGGCGCGACCGCCTACTTCGAGGCGGCCCGGGGGAAGGGACTGGTCAGGGAAGAGCACCGGATCGTCTACCACGTCCCGGTCATCGCCGTCCCGAAGGGTAACCCGGCGAACATCACCAGTCTTGCGGATATGACGAAACCCGGCGTGCGGGTGGCGCTCGGTGAGAACCCCGGCACCGCCATCGGGCAGTTGACCGACAACCTCCTCAAGAAGAACAACATCCTCGACGACGTTGAGAAGAACCTCGTGACCCGGAGCGGCACGGTGAACGAACTTCTGGTCTACATCTCCATGGAGCAGGCCGACGTCGGCATCATATGGGAGGACCTCTACGTGCCCGAGAAGATGGATATGATCTACATCCCGAACGCCGAGAACCTGGTGAAGATCGTCCCCATCGGCGTGCTGGTATCCTCTGAGCACCCCGATGAAGCGGAACAGTTCACCGCGTTCGTCATATCCGACGAAGGGAAGGAGATCTTCATCCGGCACGGGTTCATCACCTACCCAAGCGAGATCTACGCGGAGATCGAGTCCTGAAGAGAGAGGAGGAAGATGCCCTATGGAAGTCACCTACCGGTTCATCGGAACCATCCACTCGCCGTTCACCGACCAGGACACGACGCCTATCCAGAGCATCTTCTCTGAGGCTGAGGGAACGATCGAGGTCTCTTCGGAGTATGCCGCAGGACTTGAGGGGGTCGAGGGGTTCTCCCACATCATCCTCCTCTACCACTTCCACCAGGCCGATGGATTCTCCCTGCGCCAGCGTCCGTTCGTCGACGGCAGCAAGGAACGCGGGATATTTGCCATACGGCATTTCAACCGCCCAAACCCGATCGGGATCTCCCTCGTCGAGGTTGTCGCCGTCGAGGGGAACACCGTCCGGGTCCGCGGGATCGATGTCCTGGACGGCACACCACTCCTTGACATCAAGCCCTACGTCCACCAGTTCGACCACCGCGACGAGGTCAGGAGTGGATGGGTTGATGCCAGACATATCGAGGAGGTGAAGGTCCGGAGTTTCTCGCCAAAGGATCTCCGGAAACATGAGGAGTCTTCATGAGCCGGGACAGCATATCCCGGTTCCAGGTGGTGACCGTTGCGGTCGCCCTCCTCATCGCCGTCTTCATCGTGATGGTCCTCATCGGGGTCGTCACCCACTCCCCGCTGCCCGTCCTGATCGAGTCGCTCCTCTCTGAGGAGATCCAGTTCGCCATCAGGCTCTCGATCATCACGTCCGTCATATCGACGCTTCTCTGCATCCTGGTCGCCGTGCCGGTGGCCTACGCCCTCGCCCGCTACACGTTCCCGGGTAAGACCGTGGTGAACATGCTGATGGATATCCCGATGGCGCTTCCACCGCTTGTCGCGGGTGTGGGGCTTCTCCTCTTCTTCGGGGTCTCCCCGATAGGAAAGTCGCTTGCCGCCGCAGGGCTCACCTTTGTCTTCACGCCGCTCGGGATCATCATGGCCCAGTTCTTCGTGAACCTGCCCTACATGCTCCGGGTGACACGGTCGACGTTCCAGGGTGTCAACCCCCGCTATGAGCACGTCGCAAAGACGCTCGGCTGCACCGACGCCCAGGCCTTCTGGCGGGTCACCCTCCCTATGTCCTTTAACGGCCTCCTTGCGGGATCGGTGATCACCTGGTCGAAGGGGATCGGGGAGTTCGGCGCCGCGCTTATGCTTGCCGGCGCAACCCGGATGAAGACCGAGACGCTCCCGCTCTCGCTCTTCCTGAACATGTCCACCGGAAAACTCGAGTACGCCATATCCGCGGCGACGATCCTGATCGTGATATCGATCATCTCGCTCTACGTCTTTGAGCGCTACAGCGGGACAGCGCACGTCTACTAGGAGGAAATCATGCTTACCATCGAATCTCTCTCAAAAAACCTCGGCGAGTTCGCCCTGACGGACGTCTCGCTCTCGGTCGCGGACGGGGAGTACTTCATCGTCCTCGGCCCTACCGGCGCGGGAAAGACGATCCTCCTCGAGACGATCGCCGGGATATACACCCCCGATACGGGTCGGATCTTCCTCAACGACCGGGACATCACGGATGTGCCGGCAAAGGACCGTAACATCGGCATGGTCTACCAGGACTACATGCTCTTCCCGCACCTGACGGTCGAGGCAAACATCGGGTTCGGGCTGAAATCCCGCCGGGCGGACCCCGCTTTCATCCAGAAGAAGGTGCAGGAGAGCGCGGGACTCCTGAACATCGCGCACCTCCTCCACCGCTACCCGGGAACCCTCTCCGGCGGCGAACAGCAGCGGGCGGCGATTGCCCGGGCGCTCGTCATGGAGCCCGACGCGCTCCTCCTCGACGAACCGCTCTCCGCGCTTGATGTCAGGACCCGTGAGAACCTGCGGGCGGAACTCGCCCGGATCCACGAGGCCACCGGGACGACGATCATTCACATCACCCACAACTTCGAGGAGGTCTTCGACCTCGCCGACCGGGTGGCGATCATGCGCGGCGGCGACGTCGTCCAGGTGGGAACGCCGGAGGAGATCTTCCGGCGGCCGAACTCCGACTTCGTCGCGGGTTTTGTCGGCATAGAGAACCTCTTCTCCGGCACGGGAGCGCCCGACGGGACAGTCACGGTCGGGGACGTCCGTATACGTGTGGACGAGAGCGTGACCGGGGCGGTCTCGGTCGCCATCCGACCGGAGGAGATCCTGATCTCGAAGCCTCCTCTGCCGGAGAACGGCAAGAACATCTTTTGCGGCCGCATCGAGTCCGCCCGTCCGAACGGGGGGCTTGTCCGGGTCTCGGTCGATGCCGGCATCCTGTTCCGGGTAACACTGACCCGGCAGGGGTTCGAGGAGGCCGGCATCGCCCCCGGCGACGCTGTCTACCTCGCGTTCGGGCCTTCAGCTGCCCATGCCTACCCGTCCGGCGTCCCAGAAGAGGCCTGACCGCCTCTCCGGGGAACCCCGGTATCCGGGGGCTCCGGCTCGATCTCCGATTTTTTCTCTTCAAGAAGTCCCTCTGCTGCAAGGCGCCCGATGACGGTATCGAGATACCCCGAGACGATCCGGTCCCTGTCGTGAACCTCCTGTATCCAGACCCGCACCATCAACCTGACCCACTCCTCCTTGATCGACGCGACCTGCACCTTCGGCTCGAAGAGCCGGATGTCGGGCCGGGGGAGGTCGGAAGTGAGGCGGCCGATGTAGGGGAGGTCGAAGAGGTTCTGGACGGCGGAACGCTCGGCGGACCCGGCGTACGGGAGGATCCGGGGATCGTCGCAGGCGGCCGCGACGGCGATCTCTTCTACCCTTGATAGGTCGGCGCTGACCGGGACGGAGAGCGGGATCGATATCTCGAGGACCCCGGCACGGGAGTAGTTGATCACCTTCGAGGTGATGATGCTCGAGTTCGGGGTGAGGATGAGGCCGCCGTCGAGCCCCTGGAGAGTAGTCGTCGTGAAGGATATGTCCTGCACCTTCCCGAGCCCCGTCTCCGGCCTCCCGCTGACGATCACCCATTCTTCGAGCTGGATGGGACGGTTGATCGTGATCAGGATGCCGGCTATGGCGTTCTGGATGATCTGGCGCGATGAGAAGGCCAGGGCGATACCGAGGATACCAAGCGATGCGGCAAAGGCCGTGAGGTCGAAGGCAAGGAAGTGCCGGGCGCTTGTGTAGGTTCCGCCGACGATGATGCCGTACTGCAGGATGGTCGCCGCCCATTTGGCTGTTCCTCGGGAGACCCGGGTGTCGAGCACCCGGCGGAGGATCAGGTAGACGAGGTTCCCGAGGAAGAGGAACCCGGCGAAGGTGAAGAGGAACACGATGAACGCATCGAGGGGGACACCGCCGATGAAGACCGGGAAAATATCCTGCATATAGAAAGAGGTGAGAGACGGGGGGAATTAATCCCTTCCGTCACGAGACCTCAGCCCTGACCTGGATCCCCACAGCAGAGAGGCGCCGGAGAACTTCTCTGAGGTATTGCGACGTTATCTGGTCTTTCTGCGGGATCTTCTTGATCCAGGCCCGGACGGAGAGTTTGATCCAGCCGTCGCTGACCGAGACGGCGTGGACGGCAGGCTCCAGGTACGTAAGATCGGGGCGGCCTGAACGCAGGCGCCGGTTGTAGGGGAGATCGAAGAGATCCTGGACGGCGGATCGTCCTGTCCGGTCGCGGTTCCGGATGATCCGGGTGTCGTCGCAAGCGGTCGCAAGGGCGATGGCGCGCACTTCTGCAAGGTCGGTGCCGACCGGGACGGAGAGTGAGATCCGGATCTCCATCAGCCCGCCCCGGGAGTAGTTGATCACCTTCGAGGCGATGATGCTGGAGTTCGGCATAAGGATGAGGCCGCCGTCGAGCCCCTGGAGGATCGTCGTCGTGAAGGATATGTCGCGCACCTTGCAGAGCCCCGTTGTCGGCAGTTCTCCGACGACGATCCACTCTTCGAGCTGGATGGGGCGGTTGATCGTGATCAGGACGCCGGCAAGGACGTTCTGGATGATCTGGGTCGACGAGATGGCGATGATGATACCGAGGATACCAATCGATGCGGCAAAGGCTGTGAGATCGAAGTTGAGGAGGTAGCGCGTGCTCGCGTAGACCCCGCCGATGATGATGATATACTGCAGGATGGCCGCTGTCCACTTGGCCGTTCCCGGGGAGGTGCGGCCGTCGAGTACTTTCCGAAGAAACATGTAGGCGAGGTTACCAAGGAAGAGAAACCCGGCAAGAGCAAGGATGAAGATGAAGAAGGCATCAAGGGATACCCCGCCGGTCAGGGCCGGATCGCTCGTCTGCATGTAGAATGAGGTGGGCGGGCAGGGAAGTTAATTCCTCTCATCTTCGCCGATTCTGCCCTGGAGTGCGGCAAAGATCCCCACACCGAAGACCTCTTCTGCAGAATCCCGGTAGCGCTCCACCATGATCAAAAGGAGCCTCTCCGTCCCCGTGGGCGTGGTGGATATCCCGACCCGTTCCGCCCGGCGGATCAGCCCGTCACGCTCCATCGCCCCGAACCGCGGGAGGACGTAGTAGTGGGGGATACCGAGGTACTCAGCGAGTTTCCGGGTCGTGGGGAACCGGATGGCGGCGCCGTCCGGGGAGAAACTGATAGTTACACTCCGGTCCTCCTCAAGGAGGAACCGGACGGCCGCCTCGATTATGTCGTCGTGCTCGTGCGCAGACATCCGATCGCGAGAGTATCTGACTCCCGGGGAAAAAATGGTTTGGTTACGCCGCTTCCGCTTTCATCTCGCCGCGCTCTTCCTCGGGCATCTCTTCGAGGTAGATGATCTCGGCGCCGATGTCCTTTGCGATCTGTTCGAGTTCGACTTTGCGGAAGTGGGAACTCTCAACCTTCAGGTGCTTGTCCTCGCCCTTCTCTTCGACGACGGCGACGACGCGAAACCGGGGCTGTTTCACGCCGGTTCCGACTTTCTGGCGTTCTCGTGCATAAATTTTCATGACTCTCCTCCATATACCAATTGGTATATCAGCAGATATAGCACAAAGCTACTTAATGTTTTCCTCGAAACCTGAATTGAGTGATGATAGCATGGCAAAGCGGTTTGAGATGGAATCAAAACTTGCAGGCGAGAGCCTTGTCCGGCGCGGCCTGATGCGGGAGACCGCCGGTGTCCGGCAGATCCGGATCATGCCCGAACTGAACGTGGTGAAGATCGGCGGCCACGGTGTCATCGATTACGGGCGGAACGTGATCTACCCGCTGATCGAGGAGATCGGGGAACTCTCCCGGAACAACAAGATCCTGGTCGCCACCGGCGGCGGAGCACGGACGCGGCATATCCTCGACGTCGGGATCGACCTCGGCATGCCGACGGGGGTGCTTGCTGAACTCGCGGGCAAGATCAGCGAACAGAACGCGATCATGCTCTCGCTCCTCTTCTCGAAGTACAACGGCGTCCGGATCCACACCGACGATCTCCTGAACCTTCCTTCGCTCATATCCCTCGGTATGCTCCCGGTCGTCCAGGGAACCCCGCCCTACGGGCTGTATGAGCACCCACCGGAACTCGGGAGCATCCCCCCCCACCGAACGGATACCGGCGCGTTCCTTATGGCCGAGGTCGTGGGCGCGAAGAACTGCATCCTCGGGAAGAACGTGGACGGGCTCTATACGGAGAACCCGTTCGTGAACCCCGATGCCGAGCTCATCACCGACATCACGGCCGACGAGCTCCTGGAACTGGATATGGAGGATATGGTGCTCGAACATATGGCGGTGCGGCTCCTCCGCGACGCTATCCACGTGAAAGAGATCAAGATCGTGAACGCCCACGTGCCGGGGAACATCACAAAGGCCGTCAACGGGAAGCGGGTCGGCACCATCATCCGGGCCTGACGGTCTTTTCCATCAATCTCTTTTGATGAACCGCAGGGGAGCCTTCATTTCCTCGGGGTGCGGATCGGTACAGGACGATCCTATGACACTTTACCTTGGCATCGACGACACCGATACCCTCGAGTCACGGGGGACCGGGCGGCTCGCCCGCGCGATTGCAGCAGAACTCGCCAGGTCGTATACGGTGACGGGGGTGACGCGCCACCAGCTCTTCGTCCACCCCTCCGTCCCGTATACCTCGCACAACAGCTCCGCGGTCATCCATATCCAGGATACCGGGAACGGGATCGCGGCCGCCGTATTCTCGGCGGCAAAGGAGATGATGCTCGACGACTTCATCGAAGGGAGCGACCCCGGCATATGCGTCGCCGCCGCCTCCAGTATCCACGACGGGCTCACCCGTTTCGGGCTTGCGGCGAAGACAAGCGTCGTGACGCAGGGGGAGGCGCGAAGACTCGCCCGCGAGGCGAAGATCCGCCTTGAGGGGCTCGGCGGGACGGAGGACGGCGTCATCGGGGCGCTTGCCGGCATCGGGCTTGCTGCATCGGGTAATGACGGCCGGTTCGTCCAGAAGGGGACGATCCGGGACCTCCGCGGCAGCCAGACAATCGCCGCTATCCTTGCCGCCGGCGTCGACGGGGTGATGACCCGTGACGGCGCCGCGGTCGGGGAAGGTGTCGTCGCCCTGAAGAAGTTCCCGAAACCCGCCCGTATCGGGGGGAGGGCGATCCTCTACGTCGAGGCGGACGGCGAGGGGTATCGCGATGTCGTTGTGGGGTGAGGGGAGCCCCTATAAACAACATCTATTTTACATTACCTTGATATAAAAGAGGTAAATTATAGTAAGTTGTTATTAACTCAAAACATTCCTATTTAAATATGTGTATTGCGACACATCTTTGAGAATTATGCAGCGAAGAACTATCTTTGCGGTGGCGGCCGTCATGGTTGCCTTCCTGCTCATCTGCGGCTGTACCGGGACAACGACCGACCCGACGCCCGTAGAAAAGCAGCAGCTCCGTATCGCGACGACGACAAGCCTCGACGACACCAAACTCCTCAACCACCTCAGTTCGATCTTTGAAGAGCAGCATAACGCCGAGGTGCTGATCATCTCCGCCGGAACCGGCAAGGCACTCGAATACGGGCAGCGAGGCGACGTCGACGTCCTGATGGTGCACGACCGGGCGCGTGAAGACACCTTCCTTGCCGACGGCTACGGCATCAACCGGCGGGTATTTGCGTACAACTTCTTCATCCTCGTCGGGCCCGAGTCCGATCCGGCGGGTATCAAGGGCATGACGCCCGAGGAAGCGTTCTCCACCATCCGTGAGAAGGGAATGGCCGACGAGAACATCGTCTTTGTCTCGCGCGGCGACGCGTCGGGCACGCACTCGAAGGAACAGGCGATCTGGAAGGGTGCCGGGTTTGACTACGCAAAAGACATCCAGGGCTCCGGTGACTGGTACATCGAGGCCGGGACGGGCATGGGCGCGACCCTGACGATGGCAAACGAGAAGGAGGCTTACACCCTCTCCGACATCGGGACCTACCTCGCCTACAAGGGCGACCTTGACCTCGTGACGCTCGTGGATGAGGGCGATATCCTGCTCAACGTCTACTGCGCGATGCAGATCAACCCCGAGAAGTATCCCGACGTCAACAGCGAGCTTGCAAAAGATTGGGTCAACTTCATGATCAGCGATGACACCCAGAAGGAGATCGCCTCTTTCGGAGTCGACAAGTACGGCCAGCCGCTCTTCTACGCCGCCCAGAATGACTGGGCGAAGATCGGCGTGACTGAGGCCGAAGTGTCGGTTCCCATCGCGTGATCTGGTGAATGAACCCTGATCCCACCCTTTTTTGGTAACCCCTGAGTGGAGAGCATGTACGAGATCATCGAGGGCATCGCGGAGGCGGCACGGCTCATCATCACGCTTGACCCCGGCGTGATGAGCATTGCGGCGCGGAGCATCATCGTCTCGTTCACGGCAACCGTCGCCGCCACCTTGATCTCCATCCCGCTCGGGGCTGCGATCAACTTCGGGACGTTCCGTGGGCGGACGAGTCTCATCAACCTGATCCAGACGCTCTACTCCCTCCCAACTGTCATTGTCGGCCTTCTCATATTCCTGCTCATATCCCGTGTCGGGCCGTTTGGGTTCATGCGGCTACTCTTCACCCCGACGGCGATGATCATTGCCCAGACGGTGCTCGTCCTCCCCATCATGACCGGCCTTACGATATCGGCGCTTTCGGGTGTCGATACGGTCATCAGGGATACCCTCCACTCGCTCGGGGCGACCCGTCTCCAGTTCCTTGCGAACGTCATGAAGGAGGCGCGGTTCGCCATCCTCACCGCCGTCGCGGTCGGGTTCGGCCGGGCGATATCCGAGGTCGGTGCGGCGATCCTCGTCGGCGGCAACATCATGGCGTCGTCGTTTTCAGGCTCGACCCGGACGTTGACGACTGCGATATCGCTTGAGACCTCGATGGGCAACATCCCCCAGTCCATCGCGCTCGGGACCATCCTGCTCGCGATCGCACTCGGCGTGAACCTCGTCATAACCAGGATGCAGCACAGGTGAACCCATGATCGAATGTATCGACGTCGCAAAACGGTTCGGCACCACGGCGGTGCTTGCCGGTCTCACGGCGCGGATCGAGGCGGGAGAGATATTCGCCATCATCGGCCCCTCCGGGTCGGGGAAGTCGACTCTGTTGCGGCTCATCGATCTCCTCGACACCCCGACGGAGGGGGCGATCCGGGTCGGCGGCGCCGACGCCCACAGGGAACCGGAGCAGAGCCTTGCCGTCCGCCGGAAGATGGGGATGGTCTTTCAGAAACCGGCCGTCTTCAACACGACGGTCTACGAGAACGTCGCGATTGGCCTCCGGTTCAGGGGAGAGGGGATGGCGGCGATCCGGGAGAAGGTCGAGGATGTCCTTCGCATGGTCGGCCTTGCCGGTTACGAGGAGCGGCGGGCGCGGACGCTCTCGGGCGGGGAGATGCAGCGGGTGGCCCTCGCGCGGGCGATGGTGATCGAGCCCGAGGTTCTCCTGCTGGACGAGCCGACCGCGAACCTGGACCCGGTCTCGGTCGCCCTGATCGAGGACCTGATCTTCCGGCTCAACCGCGATCGCGGGACGACGATCGTCTTCTCGACCCACGATATGTACCAGGGGCAGCGGCTCGCTCACCGGGTCGGCGTGCTGATGAAGGGCGTGTTTGCGCAGGTGGGGACGCCGCGTGAGGTCTTCACCCTGCCGGCGAGCCGGGAGGTCGCCCGGTTCGTGGGCGTCGAGAACGTCGTCGACGGTGTCGTGGCGGCCGGGGAGAACGGCACCTCCGTCATCGATGCGGGGGGGATCCGCATCCGGGCGCACTCGCCGTTCGGGGCGGGGGAGGCGGTCAGCCTCTGCATCCGCTCCGAGGAGATCCGGATCGCCGCGACGAGCGGCGATACCCCCGGGAGGAACAGCCTCCCCGGCACGGTGACGTCCGTCGTCCCCCGCGGGCCGTTCAGCAAAGTGACGGTCGACTGCGGGGTCGCGCTCTCGTCCATCCTCTCCTGGAAGGCGGCGGATGGTCTCGGGATCGGCGAGGGGAGCCGGGTCGTGGTCTCGTTTGCGCCGGAGTCGGTTCACGTCGTCCGGCGGGGATGATCTCCCCCAGCCCGGCGCGTGAGGGTGCGGCGGTGTCCCGCGCAAACTGTGCCCGCAGGGAAGCAGCCGTTTTTTGTGCAAACCATTAACGTCCATGCAGCCTGAATTGAATCTAATCCGGGTTGCACCAAACCCGTTAGATCACATGATATGAGGCTGGATTGCCTTTAACCGGCGAGAAGACGGCCGGGCAAAAACCAAATATATATGGGAGAAGTTCCGTGGCAATCAAGAAATCCGAACTCTACAGCTCGCTCTGGAGCAGTTGCGATGAACTCCGCGGGGGCATGGACGCCTCGCAGTACAAGGATTACATCCTCACGCTGCTCTTCGTAAAATACGTCTCCGACAGGTACGCCGGGAAGGAGGACGCGATCCTCGAGGTGCCTGAGGGAGGGAGTTTCGCCGATATGGTGAGGCTGAAGGGCGACAAGGAGATCGGCGATAAGATCAACAAGATCATCGGCAGGCTCGCGGAGGCGAACGCTCTTCGGGGGGTCATCGATCAGGCGGACTTCAACGACGAGGCGAAACTCGGGAGAGGAAAGGAGATGCAGGATCGCCTCTCGCGTCTGGTGGCGATCTTCGACGGCCTGGATCTCCGGGCAAACCGCACCGAGGGCGACGATCTGCTCGGCGACGCCTATGAGTACCTGATGCGGCATTTCGCGACGGAGTCGGGGAAGAGCAAGGGGCAGTTCTACACCCCAGCCGAGGTCTCGCGGGTCATTGCGAAGGTGATCGGCATCGGTCCCGATACGCGCCAGGACCAGACCCTCTATGACCCCGCCAGCGGCTCGGGGTCACTCCTCCTCAAGGCAAGCGACGAAGCCCCGCGGGGGATATCGATCTACGGCCAGGAGATGGACAACGCCACCTGGGCGTTGTCGCGAATGAACATGATCCTCCACGGCCACCCGGGCGCGGAGATCTGGCATGACAACACGCTTGCCAACCCGTACTTCAAGAACCCCGACGGGAGCCTGAAGAAGTTCGACTTCGCGGTCGCAAATCCCCCCTTCTCCTCCAAAGCCTGGACGAACGGCCTCGACCCGGAAAACGACGAGTTCAAGCGCTTCGAGTATGGCATCCCGCCGGCGAAGAACGGCGATTATGCGTTCCTCCTCCACCTGATCACGTCGCTCAAGAGCACCGGGAAGGGTGCGATCATCCTCCCGCACGGTGTGCTCTTCCGGGGCAACAAGGAGGCCGATATCCGTAAAAACCTCATCCGGCACGGGTTCATCAAGGGCATCATCGGCCTGCCTCAAAACCTCTTCTACGGGACGGGCATCCCGGCCTGCATCATCGTCATCGACAAGGAGTATGCTTCTGCCCGCACCGGGATCTTCATGATCGATGCGTCGAAGGGATTTTTGAAGGACGGGAACAAGAACCGGCTCCGTTCGCAGGACATCCGAAAGATCGTGGATGTCTTCAATAACCAGATTGAGGTCTCCCGCTACTCCCGCATGGTTCCTGTCGCGGAGATTGCGAGCGGTGCGAACGACTACAACCTGAACATCCCGCGCTATATCGATTCGAGCGAGGAAGAGGATATCCACGACCTCGACGCTCACCTGAGTGGCGGTATCCCCGCCCGGGACGTCGATGCGCTGGAACCCTACTGGGCGGTCTTTCCGACGCTCCGGGGTGCGCTGTTCCGGTCGAACGGTCGGCCCGGGTACCTGGAGCCGAATGTCGAGCCGGGAGAGGTCAGAGCGACGATCCTTGCTCACCCGGAGTTTGCGGCGTATTCCGACCGTGTCGCCGCTGTCTTTAACGGGTGGCGGGCGGCGCACGAACCGCGCCTTCTGGGTCTTGGTGTCGGCGCGAAGCCCCGGGAAGTCATCCACGCTCTCTCTGAGGATCTGCTCGCACGGTTCGCCGGCCTCCCTCTGCTGGAGAGGTACGACGTCTACCAGTGCCTGATGGATTACTGGGAGGGGACGATGCAGGACGACATCGACATCATCGCCGCGGAGGGGTGGGTCGAGGGCGCACGGCCCCACGGGATCGTCGAGGACAAAGAGAGGAGGATCCGGGAAGTGCCGGATCTCGTCGTCGGGCGGCGGAAGTACAGGATGGACCTGATCCCGCCCGCTCTCATCATCGACCGTTACTTCGCCGCGGACGAGGCCGCCGTCGAGGAACTCGCGGCGCTGCAGGAGAGCGCCGCCCGCGACCTCGAGGAGTTCGCCGAGGAGCATACCGGGGAGGAGGGGCTGCTTGAGGATGCGGTGAACGAGAACGGCAAAGTCACCAGAACATCGGTGAGGGAGCGGACGAAGGCGGTCGGACGAGACCCGGAGTTTGCCGAAGAACGCGAGGCCCTTGCGCGGGTCATGACGTTGATCGATGCGGAGGCTGGTGCGAAGAAGGCGGTGCGGGAGGCACGGTCGGCGCTTGATGAGCGGGTGCTCGCCCGGTACGCGACCCTCACGGAGGATGAGATCCGGGCACTCGTCGTGGAGGATAAGTGGTTAGCCTCGATCCGGGCGGCAATCGAGGCCGAGGTCGAGCGACTGACGCAGCGGCTCGCCGGCCGGGTGAAGGAGCTCGACGAGCGGTATGCCCGCCCGCTGCCGGAACTGGAGCGGGAGGCGGAGGTGTTCGGCGCGAGGGTGGAGGAGCATTTGAGGAGGATGGGGGTGGAGTGGGGATGAGGGGCGGGTCAAGTGTTGCCCCGGACGATTTTGCCGCCCTGCTCGTCGACGTGAAGGAGCGGATCTTGTCAGCCCGGACCAGGGCGGTTCTGGCGGTCAACGCCGAACTTGTCCGGCTCTACTGGGAGGTCGGCCGGATCATCCACGAACGGCAGAGGTCAGAGGGATGGGGGGCTGCGGTCATCCCGCGTCTTTCTTTGGCGCTGAAGAACGAGCTTCCCGAGGTTAAGGGGTTTTCGGAGCGGAATATCAAGAGAATGCTCGCTTTCTTCCGCGAGTATCCAGAGCCGGGCGGGGGTGAAATTGTGCCACCGCCTGTGGCACAAATTACCGGCACGTCACCAGTGCCACCACCCGTGGCACAATGGCCGGGAGAGATATTCTGGGCGATTCCCTGGGCTCACCATGTTATCCTGATGGAGAAGGTCAAGCACCTGCCGACCCGGCTCTGGTATATGGAGCAGACCCTCGCGCACGGCTGGAGCAGAAACGTGCTTGCCATGCAGATCGATATGCAGACTCACGCACGGCAGGGGAAGGCCGTTACGAATTTCGATGCGCTCATGCCCCACCCGCAGTCGGATCTCGCACAGCAAACCCTGAAAGATCCCTATATCTTCGATTTTCTCACGCTCGACGAGCCGTTCCACGAACGCGAACTCGAAACCTCACTCATCCACCATCTCGAAAAATTTCTACTCGAACTGGGGCAGGGTTTTGCGTTCGTCGGAAGGCAGTATCGCCTTGATGTTGGGGGAGAAGACTTTTACATCGATCTCCTGTTCTACCACCTGCGGCTGCGAGCGTTCATCGTCATCGATCTGAAGAAGGGGAGATTCCGGCCGGAGTATGCAGGCAAGCTGAACTTTTACTGCAACGTGGTAAACGACCTGCTCCGTCACCCGGACGACGCTCCGACCATTGGCCTGATCCTCTGCCAGAGCAAAGACAACCTGCTCGCTGAGTACAGCATATCGGGTATTGACAAGCCCATCGGGATATCTACCTACGAGTTGACCCGCGCCCTCCCGACTCATCTCAAATCCTCTCTGCCGACGGTCGAGGAGATCGAGCGCGAACTGGCAGAGGTGCCTGCCGGGAGGGGATAAGGGATGACTGAACGGCAGGTAGCGGATAGGTGCGGATGGTCTCGGCGAGCGGTATGCCCGCCCGCTGCCGGAGCTGGAACAGGAGGCGGAGGCGTTCGGCGCGAAGGTGGAGGAGCATTTGAGGAGGATGGGGGTGGAGTGGGGATGACAACGTCCGGCGACTCTCGGGATAAACAAGGGGCACCTGCTATGACGACTCAGGAACGCCGCCTGGTACAATCGGAGATTGGTGCTCTCAAGAAGATGCTCGCACAACTGCCGGAATCAAGCGTCATCGACCGGATGAGCCTTGAGGCGAGAAAGAGATCTTTAGAGAAGGAACTCGCCTCACAACGGCAGGCCGGGGCGGAGGAGGTGCCGCCGGGGTATAAGCGGACGGAGGTGGGGGTGGTGCCGGAGGATTGGGAGATAAGATGGTTGGATGACATCGCATCGATCCGAAACCAGAAAATCCTACCCTCGAACGTAGATCCGGATACACTGTGTGTGGAACTTGAACATATCGGGCAGAATAACGGACGGCTTCTGGAGGGCTCCACAGCGCGAAACTCAACGTCATCAAAGTACCGTTTTTTTGCTGGAGATGTTCTTTTTGGGCGACTCCGTTCGTACCTTCGCAAATACTGGCATGCCAGCAGGGACGGCATCTGTACAACCGAGATATGGCCTCTGGTGGTCAACGCAGGCCGCATCGATAGCAAATTTTTGTATGCAATCATCCAAAGTGATCGATTCATCGAAGCAGCGAGTATATCCTACGGGACACACATGCCACGTGCGGACTGGACTGTGATGAAAAACTTTGAGGTTTGCCTGCCGCCCCTCCCCGAACAACGCGCCATCGCCGCCGCCCTCTCCGATGCCGACAGGCTCATCGTGGCACTGAATGCGCTGATCGCAAAGAAGCGGGCCATCAAACAGGCCGCCATGCAGCAACTCCTCACCGGGAAGAAGAGGCTGCCGGGGTTTGAGGGGGAGTGGGTAAAAACGGATTTACGTAGCCTATGTGCTTCGATAACAGATGGGACACACTATACGCCGAAATACGTTGATGTGGGAATCCCATTTTATAGTGTCGAGACTCTAACACAAAATGAATTCACCAATACAAAACATATTTCTCCCGAAGAGCATGAAGAATTGATTAAACGGTGCAAACCGGAACGCGGCGATATTTTGCTCACTCGGATAGGTTCTCTGGGTGAAACGAAGCTTATCGACTGGGATGTAAACGCAAGCATCTATGTGAGCCTTGCATTGTTAAAGGTAAAAGCAGATGTGTGCTCTGAGTATCTCTACGCATATACGAAATCTCGTCAATTTGTCTCTGATGTGGGAAGCCGGGCGCTACTAAATGCCAGTCCAAAAAAGATAAACATGGAAGATATCGGTGATATACCGATATCTGCCCCTCCTTCAAGAGAGGAGCAACATACAATTGGCACGTTGCTTCTAGACATGGATGCCGAAATCACTGCCATCGAGTGCCGCCGGGAAAAGGCCCAACAGATCAAGCAGGGCATGATGCAACAGCTTCTTACTGGGAAGGTGCGATTGGTCGAATCAGGATGCAAAGGGGCGCAGCCCTATGCTGAATAACATTGCCAAATTTTTATTGGCTTCGACATCGCTCTCGCCCGTCCTTGGCGCTGTCGCAGTTGATCAGTTTGCAAACAATAAGCCATGGACAAGTTGGGTGGCATTGTTAGGCATAGCCATATTCTTGGTATTCCTTTGCTGGATGATGCTTCAGTATGCCTCAAGCAATATTCAAAAGGATCTATTTATAATCAAGGAATTCGAACGCAAAGATACGGAAACACTCGCCTTTATGTTAGCGTATCTCCTCCCGCTCATATCTGCGGATAACATTGCACTTACTAGCGAATGGTTGCTCGGAGTGTACACATTTGCAATTATTTTCCTTGTAATTGTCCATGCAGGGGCCTTCCACTTCAACCCCGTAATGGG
>JBAYQF010000003.1:0-21589 GCA_041677325.1 Methanoculleus sp. | reverse complement strand
CCGGCCGGGAGCATCGGTTGCGGCGGCGTTCGCCGTTCTCGAGTATCTCGGGATGGACGGGATGCGGGCGGTGGTCGCCGGGTGCATGGAGAACACCCGGAGGCTGATCGAGGGGATGGAGACGTTCGGCTACCCGCGAGCGGTGACGCCGGACGTCAACGTGGCGACGTTCTCCTGCGCCCGGACCCCCGCCGGGTGGCGGGTCTCGACGACCCGGAACGGACACATGCGGATCATCTGCATGCCCCACGTCACTCGCGACGTCGTCGAGCGGTTCCTTGCAGATATAGGTGATATGGATGCTTGAACGTCTGATTCAGTCTCTGGAAGCCTCTCCGATCATGAAGCGGGGAGAGTACAACTACTTCATCAACCCGGTCACCGACGGGGTTCCGCTCGTCGAGCCCGCGATCCTCCGCGAGATCGGGTGTGCCATGGTGCGGATCCTCGATCTTGAGAAGATCGACAAGATCGTCGTCTGCGAAGCGATGGGCATCCCCATCGGGATCGCACTCTCGCTGATGACCGATATCCCCCTCGTCATCGTCCGGAAACGCCCCTACGGTCTCCCCGGCGAGGTCGCGGTGCACCAGGCCACCGGCTACTCAAAGGGCGAACTCTACCTGAACGGTGTCGGCGCAGGCGACCGGGTCGTGATCATCGACGACGTCTGCAGCACCGGCGGGACGCTCCGCGCCCTCATCAGCGCGATCGAACAGACCGGTGCCGAGATCGCCGACATCTGCATCGTCATCGGCCGGGGTGACGAGGATCTCGGCCGACCGCTCAAGACCCTGGTGCAGATCGAGGTCTCCGAGGACCGTGTGCGTGTTATCGATACCTGTCTCTGATCTCATCGTACGGCTCCGTGAACGCAGGGTACGGTCGGTCGCCCTCCAGTTCCCCGCCGGGCTTGCCCGGCAGGCACCGGGGGTAGCCGCCGCCCTCCGTGAAGCAGGGTTTTCGGTCGCCATCAGCGGCGACCCCTGCTACGGGGCCTGTGACCTCGCGCTCGACACCCTCGCGCTTGCGGATGTTCTGGTGCATTTCGGCCATGCCCCGGTCGAAGAGCGCGCCGACGTCATCTATGAACCCGTCCGATTCGACTTCGACGTGGCCGTGCTCGACCGCGCTCTCCCTCTCCTCCGCACTCGCAGGGTCGGTCTCGTCACGACCGTCCAGCACATCCACCTTCTCGGCGCTATGCGTGCGTATCTCGCCGACCGTGGCATCGAGGCGGTCGTCGCGCCGGGCGACGGACGCACCCCGCTCCCCGGGCAGGTGCTCGGCTGCAACTTCGCTGCCGCACGGGCGACGGATGCGGACGAGATCCTCTTCGTCGGGACCGGGGTCTTTCACCCCATCGGCATACGCCTCGCGACCCGCGCGAGGGTGGTGGCGCTCGACCCCTATACCGGCGAAGCGCAGGAGGTGGACGCCGACCGTCTGGTGCGCCGCCGTGCCGCCGTGATGGAGAAGGCGCGCCACGCCGCGAGCTACGGGATCCTCGTCAGCACAAAGAGCGGACAGCGGCGGATGGCCCTTGCAGAACGGCTTGTTGCCCTCTCCGATCGGGCGTTCCTCGTCACGATGCGGGAGGTCTCGCCCGCCGAGATGCTCGACCTCGGGTTTGGTGCCTATGTGAACACCGCCTGCCCCCGTCTCGCCTACGACGACCAGGTCCGGTTCCCCGTTCCGGTGCTGACGCCGCCGGAGTTCGAGATCCTCTGCGGTGCCCGGGACTGGGACGACTACGCCATCGACGAGTACCTCGCCCCATGAACCTGCGCCACCTCGAGATGCGGCTCGAACGCCTCGCCGGGTTCGAGCGGCCGACGGCCCGCCTCGAACAGTACCAGACCCCGGCGCCGGTGGCGGCCCGCCTCCTCCACCACGCCGCGATGCAAGGCGCGATCGAGGGGAGAGCGGTCTGTGACCTCGGATGCGGGACGGGAGTCCTCGCCTGCGGCGCAGCACTCCTCGGCGCCTCCTGGGTGGTCGGGATCGAGATCGACCCGGCGGCGATCGATGTCGCCCGGCGGAATGCAGATCTGCTCGGCGTTGACATCGATTTCATCGTCGCCGATATCCGCGACCCCGGCGTTGACTGGAGCGCGCTTACCTGCGACACCGTCGTGATGAACCCGCCGTTCGGGGCGCAGAAAGCGCATGCCGACCGGCCGTTCATCGACCGGGCACTCGATGTTGCAGGCGAGGTTTACGGCATATTCAACGAGGGCTCGACCCCGTTCGTCGCCGCCTACACCGATGGCCGGGCAACGATCGAAGAGATCGTCCGGTGCGCGTTTCCCATGCGGCGGACGTTTGCCCACCACCGCAAGGAGCGAGTGGATATCACGGTTGAGATCATACATTTGAGGCGGATCTAATACCGTGACCACCAATACCAAATCCATCTGGGGGCTCTCGGCCGCCCACCTGGTGACCGATCTCTACTCGCCCGTCCTCCCCGCCATCCTCCCGCTCCTCATCGCGGAGCAGGGTTACTCGTTCTTCCTTGCGGGGCTGATCGTCACCGTCTACAACCTCACGTCGTCGTTTCTGCAGCCGCTCGTCGGCTGGGCCTTCGATACCCGGGGGTTCGCCGTCCACATCGGCACAAGCGTCGCCATAGGTGCGATCTTCATATCCATCGTCGGACTCCTGAACAACTACTACATCGTGCTCGCATCCGTAGCCATTGCAGCGCTCGGGCACGCTTTCTTCCACCCAAGCGCGCTCGGCACCGTCAGCCGCCTGACGCGGGACGCGGTCCGAGGCCGGATCACCTCCTACTTCGTCATCGGCGGGAACCTCGGCTACGCCATCGGCCCTATCTGTGCGGGCGTCGCCGTCGGGCTGATGGGCCTTCCCGGCCTCGTCATGCTCGCCGTCCCCGGCCTCGTGATGGCGGTGGTGCTCCGGCGTGTCCTGCCCGCCCCCGACCGGAGCGCCGTCCCGGATATCTCCGCCCCTGCCACGAAACCATCGCACCGGGCGATCGGCCTCCTTGTCGCGGCATCCGGCCTCCGGGCATGGGCGATCTTCGGTTCGGTCGCCTTCCTCCCGACCATCCTCACGCTACGGGGGATCGACCTCGTGACCGCGAACCTGCTGGTCTCGGGGATGCTGCTTGCCGGGGTCGTGGGGCAACTTGTCGGCGGCGCGCTCTCCGACCGATACGGCCGCAAAGAGTACACGATCATCGGCCTCGTCACCGCCATCCCGCCGTTCGTTGTCTTCCTTTCCACCGGCGGCATCCTCTCGCTCGTCGCACTGATGATCTTCGGGTTCATCCTCTGGTCGACCTTTGCCGTCACCGTCGCGATGGCGCACGAGATTGCCCCCGGAAACGTCGGGGTGGTCTCCGGCCTGATGCTCGGGCTCGCGGTCGGCGTAGGCGGACTCGGCGTCTCGATCACCGGATGGATCGCCGATATGACGACGCTCACGCTCGGCCTCACGACGATCCCGCTCGCGATCGTCCTCGCCGTGCCGCTCTTCCTCCTCGTACCCTACCCCTGGAAGTCCCTCGTTCGGGGCCGGCGCCCAGTCCGAGGATGAACCTCAGGCATCGGGGATGTGGATGTGCCGGCCAGGTAATCGGCGCCTCGCACGACGGTGGGGCGGCAGAATTCCCGGTGTCGTACCAGGATGGTTGATGACCAAATCATCAACCTTTCTTCGCACAAACTGCAGGGTACGGCGATGGGACAGTCGCACGGGAGAACCGGATGGAGATGTTCACGGTTCACTCTCCGGGGGAATCGTCTGCGAAAAAAGAGAAGAAAGCTGTTCAGATACTGTTTCCGCTCCTCTGCAGTTCCTGATCGCGCAGGATGTTTCGCTGGATCTTTCCTGATATCGTCTTTGGGAGTTCGGAGACGAACTCGATCAGGCGCGGGTACTTGTACGGAGCGGTGGTGTTCCTGACGTAGGCCTGGAGTTCCTTGACCAGCGATTCTGACGGCTGGTAGCCGGATTTTAAGATGATGAAGGCCTTAACGACCATTCCGCGGATGAGGTCGGGCGATCCGATGACCGCCGCCTCCTGAACGGCCGGATGTTCCATGAGAGCGCTCTCGACCTCGAACGGCCCGATCCGGTAGCCGGAAGACTTGATGACGTCGTCGGATCGGCCGATGAACCAGAAGTAGCCGTCCTCGTCCATGCGTGCCTTGTCGCCGGTGTAGTAGTATCCGTTCTGGAACGATTCCCGGTTCGCGTCGGGGTTACCCAGGTACTCTACGAAGAGTCCGACAGGCCGGGGGTCGAGTTTGACCGCTATCCGCCCTTCCTCACCCGAGCCCACCGGTTTGCCGTCGTCGTCGTGGAGCTCGATATGCCATCCGGGGACGGGTCTCCCCATGGAACCGGGCTTATGTTCCATGCAGGGGAACGTAGCGATGCAACAAACAGTCTCTGTCTGGCCGTATCCTTCGTAAATGACCTTCCCGGTGCCGTCTTCCCAGACACGGATCACCTCGGGGTTGAGCGGTTCCCCGGCGCTACAGCAGTGCCGCAGGTCGCGGAAATCGAACTTCTCGAGATCGGCGAGGATCAGCATCCGGTAGACCGTCGGTGGTGCACAAAACGTGGTCACCCCGTACTCCTCGATCAGCGGGAGGAGTTCAGTTGCACCAAACTTCCCCCGGATGTCGTAGATGAAGATACAGGCACCGGCGATCCACTGGCCGAATATCTTGCCCCAGGCGCATTTCGCCCACCCGGTATCGGAGAACGTCAGGTGCAGATCGTTCTCCGTGACGTCCTGCCAGAGTGAGGCGGTGATGATGTGCCCGAGCGGGTAGGAGTGGTTGTGCAGCACCATCTTGGCCTCGCCGGTGGTGCCCGAGGTGAAGTAGATCATCATCGGGTCGGTCGCTCTCGTCTTCTTCGCGACCGGCATGCTGACCGTGTGGCGCGACACCGGGGCGGGATACTCGAGTTCGTGGATGAAACTCGCCCAGCCGTCCCGCTCTCCATCCGCGAGGAAGAGGGTGTCGAGCAGCGGACAGGCATCGGCGACTTCGTCGATCTTCGTGGCGTTCTCGCAGTCGGTGATGATCATCCGGAACTTTCCGGCCTGTACGCGGTATTTGATGTCTTTTGACGTAAGCATTGTCGGGCAGGGGCAGAAGACCGCACCGAGCTTGATGAGAGCGATGACGAAGATCCACCATTCCGGGATTCTCGGGAGCATCAGCATGACCCGATCGCCTCTCTTGATGCCGTACTTGAGGAGGATGTTCGCGGCGCCGTTGGAGAGATACCGCAGATCACGGAAGGTGTACTTCTTTTCGTTTCCTTCCTGGTCGACCCAGATCATGGCGAGTTTGTTCCGCTCGGTCTCAGCCCACCGGTCGATGACATCGTAGCCGAAGTTGAAGTACTCGGGGACGTCGATCCGAAAGTTGGCGCAGGCGGCATCGTAATCGGTCATGTTCGGCTCCCGCGTGTTTACCGGCAGCACTCCTTCAGGAACCGCAGGCTGCACACCTTTTGCGGATGCACCGTCAAGGTACTTTGTACAGAGGTTGCTGAGCCATTCCGACCGGGATATGCCCCGGTATTCGCGCATCCTGTCGATCGCTTTCACAAGGTCGTCATCCATCGTGATCGAGTATCGCACCATACAGTACAGGTTTGTGGTGCACTATATCACTGTATCGGCTCTTCGCACACCGCCACACAGGAAATCAGCCCCTGACTGGTGCATTTATCCACAACATGCACTGTGGGGCGCACCGATCGTGCGCACCGTCGCGTTCAAATGTGGAAGATATCCATCCCGGCCGCATATGGCGGTGCAGACCATCCTCGCCACGGGCTCGACGGACGGTATCGGAAAGGCGACCGCACACGCGCTCTCCCGACAGGGCCGCCACGTGCTGCTCCACGGTAAAAATCGCGAAAAGGGCGAGATGGTCATCGCGGAGCTGGAGGCGACCGCCGCCTCCGGCCGGCTTGATCTCTCCATCGCCGATCTCTTGGTGCAGGAGCAGATCAGGGATCTCGCGGCGGAGATCGCCGGTGCGTACGACTGTCTCGACGTCCTCGTCAACAACGCCGGGGTCTTCATACCTGAACGGGAGATTACTCCCGCCGGGATCGAGATGACGTTCGCCGTGAACTTCCTCGCCCAGGTCCTCCTCATCCACGAACTTCTCCCGCTCCTCAAGAGAAGCGCCCCGGTACGGATCGCCAACGTCGCGTCGATCGCCCACTGGAGCGTGTGGTCGGTTGACCGGGAGAACCTTCCGGACTACGACGCCTACGACGCGTATGCGCTATCCAAACTGGGGGTCGTCGCCTTCACCGCCCGGCTCGCCCGGGCGCTTGAGGGGACGGAAGTAACGGCGAACCCCCTCCATCCCGGGGTGCAGGAATGGTTCTGGGAGATGGGACTCGGGTTTACGGGGACTGAGCGGTGGTGAAGCGAAAGTATGATGACAGATGAAGAGGAGCAGTTGCCCGCCGGGAGGGCAAACGCATGAAGCGCAAGTTGAAAGGTGAAGAGAAAGCGGCGATGAAGGAATACTGGTGTGAGATCTGCGGAGCGGCCTGCGATGAGATCACCGAGGAGAACTACCCGGATCTTGAGAAGGCAAGGACGCTCTGTCCGGACTGCAAGAAGTCCTACGACGAGTCCTGCCGGATAGGATGACAGGCGGGAGGATCGTCTCCCGGATGTCCTCATAGTTGTGCCGGGCTGCCCTGCGATACGGCTTTTGGGATCTGAAGTGGTACGACGAGAGAGATCTCACAACCGGACGCAGCGGGGCAGGCCCGGGGGTGAGGCCGGCATCTGCCGGTGCCTCATGTCGCACCAGATGGAGAGTTGCTGCTACAGCCGGTAATCCAGATCGTCGGCATAGAGCACCGTATGCGCCTCAAGAATCGTGCCCCTGAGATACCGGGGGGTTTCGTCGAAGATGACGAGATCGGCAAGCCGCTCCCCCACCGTGAGCACACGCCGGTAGATCGGGGCGCGCTCGGCGTTTTCGTGCAGGATGAGACAGACATCGACGTCTGAGCGTTCATCTGCATAGTTTTTGACGTGTGATCCACAGAGACAGCAGCACGTCATGGGAGCGCTCAATGGCCTCGGTTAGCGTTGCAGCCGTGTGAGTATCACCCCGGAAAAATCACACAGGGCTCCAGCAAGTCGCGTGATTGAAGCCCGTATACATGATCTTCCCGGGTATCTTCGTGCGGGCGCAAGTGTCCATCGCCTGATGGTTCACCCGAAGTCGTATTTGGGTGTATCCATCTTAGAGCGGCGCTGTGATACCTCCCGCAAATTTTCGCCCGGGACACTCACTTTCTGCTCTTCTTGAGCTCCTCGATCATCTCCTCGACCTCTCCATAGCCGTGCCGGTAGAACCCCTCCTCGGCGGGTTCGATCTCCCGGAGAAGCCGCAAGAACTCTCCTGCATGTTCCCTCTCCTCGTCCGCGACATCGCGCATCACCTTCTGGACCAGCGGGTCGTCGGTCGACTCGGCGATCTGCTCGTAGAACTGGATCGCCTCGTACTCGGCGGCGATCGAGAACCGGATCGTCCGGATGAGTTCCCCCCGGTCCAACCTGCGTTCCATGCGGTTCCCGGAGAACGGTTGTGCAAATTCGGGCATCCCAGATGACCTCCGGGGGGTCATGGGGAGGGGTGTTATTTATAGGTTGGGCAGGGTGCTTGCGGTGGAGGGAGGCCCCTCACGCCGCCATCGCGATCCGCCCCTCCGGGCCTGTGTTCACCGGCACCGGGAGAGACCCCATATACGCGACCAGTGCTTCGACATCGGATGGACCGTTGGTGATATCCCTGCCATCCAGAAAGGTGGTATACTTATCGCCGCCGCCCGCGAGGAAGTCGACCATCGCCGCTGTGTACTCACAGTCCGGGTCGAGCGGGATGCCGTTCACCCGGACCTCGACGATCCTCTCGCCGACGGGCTTTCTCGCATCGAAGGTGTACGTCAACCCCGATACGGCGAGGTTGTGGGGCGGCATCGGGGCCTCCCACTGCCGCTCCAGCGCACTCCGGACCTGTTTACCCGTGAGCGTCATCGAGAGGACGGACGAGGAGAACGGCTGCACCGCGTAGAGATCGCCCCACGTGACATCTCCCTTCGCTATATCAGCCCGGAGCGAGCCGGTGGTGGCAAACGCGATATCGGCGCCCATCGCCGCCCGCTGGCCGTCGGCGACGAGGTTGCCGAGCGCGGACTCGCCGGCATCGGTCTGCAGCCGCGTGATCCCTGCAGATGTGACCGTTATGGTCCGACCCGCAAGCGGCG
Source organism: Methanoculleus sp. (assembly GCA_041677325.1). Lineage (GTDB taxonomy): Archaea > Halobacteriota > Methanomicrobia > Methanomicrobiales > Methanoculleaceae > Methanoculleus. The sequence continues at coordinate 13,291 of JBAYQF010000003.1, read as the reverse complement.
CGACCATCTCTTCACAGGCCTCAAGGAGGGCCAGGGCGTCCGGATCGGGGGTGGTATCACCTCTATACGCCGGGATGATCCGTGCCGATGCATGGGTGACATCGCCGGTGAAGGGATCGATGATGATATCGACGTCGGCAAACGCCCTGCCGTAACTGTAGGCTTGCGTCACCAGCACCGGTCTGTTGCCGGCGTTCTCCAGGTAGGCGTTGGTGAACGCATGGGTGTGGCCCGAGAGGACGACATCCACGTCCGGATCAAGGCCGGCGACGATCCCGGCAACCCTGCCGGTGACGTTCTCCCCCTCCCGGGTCGGGCCGTCGTAGGGCTCCTGTTCCCCGCCTTCGTGGAGGAGGATGACGATCGCATGCACACCCTGCTGCTGGATCTCGGGGACGTAATGGTTGATCGACCCGATCTCGTCCAGGAAGACGATCTCCTCGATGTTCGCCGCCCTCTGGATCGAGGGGGTCTCGATGGTTGTGGCGCCGATGAACGCGATCCGTGCGCCGCCGGCGTCACGGATAGTGTAGGGGGCAGCGATAGGGGTGCCATTCACCTTCCAGACCACGTTTGCAGAGACGTATTCCATCGCCGCGCCGGGGTAGGGGTCCACCGGACGGGTAGTATTCGTCGCGCCGTTCCCGCCATGGATCATCCGCAGCAGTTCATCCGTGCCCCGGTCGAACTCGTGATTGCCGAAGGTCGCGACCATCATGTCCGGGGAGTCGCCCGCAAGATCGTTGAAGAAGAGCAGGGTGGGTTCGTCCAGCAGCAGCCCGGATACCGGCGGCGACGCCCCGACGATATCCCCCGGAAGCGCGATGAGCGTGGTCGTCCCACCGCTGTCGGCCATTGCGTATTTCAGGTACGACGCAAGTACCGGCGCGCTCCCGGCCGGCTCGCCGTGGAGGTTCTGCCCGCCGGGGATCTGTCCGTGGAAGTCGTTGACCGCGAGGATCTTGACGTGCACCGGCTCCGCCGCCGGGGCGGGGCAACCTGAGAGTGCGATGGGGGCGAGCGCGACGATCAGGAGAACCAGGAAACCTGCGACCACCTGCCGCCACGGTGATCCGCTGTCCGGGGATGAACGGGCTGTCATGAAGAGAGATCGTGGTGGACAGGATAAATACCGGATGGAAATGTACCCGGGCGGGAAGGCAGAGATGGGGCTGTTATCCCGCCGGGTGATGGAAGTGCAGGCAAAAGCGCGGATCAGCCGTCCCGGGGGAGGATCGCTTCAATGGTGATCGCATAGGTGATCGTCTCTCCGGCAAGGGGATGGTTGGCGTCGACCGTCACGGTCTTCTCGTCAACGTCGAGGACGGTCACCAGGCAGGGTTTGCCCATGACTTCGAGTTTGAGGAACTCTCCGGGGGTCGGTTCGTGGTCGAGGGTCAGTTTTGTGCGTTTCACCGTGACCACGAGTTTTCTCCGAAATTTCCCGTAAGCCTTCTCCGGAGGCAGAACCACGGTCACCGTCTCGCCCGGCTCTCTTCCCATCAGTGCCTCCTCAAAGAGGGGATTGATCTGCTTCGCCCCAAGGGTGATCCGGACAGGTTTGCCTGAACAGGTGTCCTCGAAGACCTCGCCGTCGGGGCGGGTGCTGGTGAAGTGCAGGAGGAGGGTGTCGCCGTCGGTTACGGGTGGCATGGGTGGGTGATCGGTTGGGCGGGCGGGGGTTTAACTCATTGGGAGCAGGTGGGTTTCGAGAATGATTTTTTATTGGGATGTGGTGCAAATGTAGATCAGCTATATGCCGAGACATGTCGAGAGTAAGATTCCGGACTAATTTTGAATTAATCAGGAATAAAGGTACTGTGAGATCTCTTCGTTAACTGAGATTTTTTTACTATTCGCAGATACAACAGAGAAATACAGGCAAAGTGGATGATCATTCCACACCCGAACATGAGTACAACAAACTGTATGCTGGCTGTAAACACCCCCGCCATAAAGAGGAGATAGACAAGCCCATAATATCCAATGTTGACAACAACAGATGTGACAAATACCGGGGCTGTTTTTCCCATTCCATAGAAAATGTTGTCAAATAAGGAAGATAGGTTATAGAAGACGTAGAAAGGGACAAGCAGTGTAACAATACTGAGTATACCAGCAGGATTCGCAATACCCATCAAATCCTTAAATACAAATGTCCAGGTTGGAAGAGTAAGCATCCATACACCAAGGATGACTCCATTCAGGATCAGGTAGGCAATCATACTCTCCCGACGGCATCCATTCGTGGACTCTTTCTTGATAATCTCTGCAAGAGCGATAACAGGAACTAGTAACCATCCCCATATGAAATTGTTAGCAATCCAGTAATTCCCAACCTCTGCAACATCATTGATCATCTTAACGATTATGACTGCATAGATCAGGTTATCCAGAAAAACCTGACTTCCTGAAAAGAGCCCCGTTTTTACCCAATCGACCAACCAGGTAAAATCCCCGATTTGCCCAACTTTAAGGCAAAGGAGCCCCTCGAAATGTAATAAACCGATGGAAACTATGGCAATAATAGTGCTTAGGAAAATATTGGTATATGCAATACCATTCACACCAAACTCGGGTATTAGAATCGAGTCACCAAAAACAATCAGAATAGATTTTGCAATGAGCAGAGCGTAGATGTATTTTGACTTCCCGATCAGGACATAAACGATTGCATAAAAGCTTCCAAAGATACCGATTGTAAACGCAATGGTCTCCAGCTGGAGATATAGAGTAATCTCTGCAATACTCTCCGTTGCAGTTACCATGAACGAAACCATGTTTAATGAATATATGTAGACAAATGCGGAAAATATAAGGTAGATAACAAATGTGACGAGACACGCCTGAGTTATTTTTGAAGCAAAGACCTGTTTGTCACCCATAAATTTACTTAAAATATAATACATCGGGATTAGAAGAAAGGCTTGAAGAGTCTCGTTAATCAGATCAAACCATTCTATCTGACCGACTATATCTAAAGTAGCTATCGATCCAGTCGTAACAAGAAAATAAACCCGGAAAGTCTGATAAATCGTTGGTACAAAGGTCAACAACATCAAGGCGATGAACAACTTATAGGGTAATTTGTAAGGGGAACTGGTTGCACTCATTGGATCACTAAACCATATCGTGCAGGCCTTCCCCATGCGTAGAGCGGTTTATCAAAGAGGATGACTTCAAACAATACTCCGTTAAGTATATCTCAATATTACTGTATCGAAATACGCCCACCGCCATCAGGCAAGGTAAAGTCTTCTGCGTTTATCCAGATAACTTACGAAGCGGGTATCTTCATCCTATCCGAGTTCTACGAACAGACAGGTATACCGAAGAAGATGGCAAACCGGCTCCTCCGGCAACTCCGCGAACAGGAGATTATCATCCTCTTCACCGAGGGCGGCGGGCGGGGCGATCTATGTCTTCCCGCGCCTTCTTGCCATCACCGAGGGGGGCCTGTTGTGAGTATTCCGATACCGGCAAATCGGTTTGTGTGTATCAAAACCCCGATCCGGCATACACGAACCCTGCTCTTGGAACCATTTACGGGTCACCCATGATCCGCAACAGAACTTGTGGGTCATAAACCAGAATATATGGCCCACAAAAGGGGTTGTGGAACACTCATGACCCATAACGAGATTTGTGGGGTATGAAATGCCATCGTGCATCCCGAAAAACAGTGATTCGGCGTGGGTGACGCACGACGGGCAGGCCCGGGGAGCGCAGGAAGAGCATATCCTCTCGCCGGTCACGGACGGCATGAGCGTATGACAGTTTGCAGGTGGGGGTTCGTTTATCGGAGATGTAGTGGGTTCTCAGGGTATGTCCTGTAGAGTAGTTATTGCTCCAATTCGGTGAGAATATCCTCAATTTGTCGATGCAAAATAGGTATCTCGACAGTGGCCAGGGTCCAAACGTACTTCAAATTCACACCAGGATAATCATGAATCAGTCTGTCACGAAGTCCGGAGATTTTTCTCCAGGGAATATCCGGATACCCTTCCCGAAAGTCGTCCGGAACATGCTTTGCAGCTTCACCAATTATCTCAAAAAATCTGATGATACCTGCGTTATATAGTGGATCCCCAAGGAACTCCTCATAACTCATTCGCCCGGTCGCTTTCATGATATTTTCAGATTGCTCGTAAATATCCGTAAGGTAAGATCGCAACCGCAGTTCAGTCATCCCACTCCTCCCGCCTGCGTACAGAAGACAGCTTCCACCATCATGCATGCACGGAATCTCTCGCTCATCCACTCGACGGAAACCAGATCAACCTTCCTCTGAAGCAAATCTTCAAGAAAATCCCCTAAATCAAGAAGATTCTCATAAGTATCCATCTCCGGGCGGAATGAGTACACTATATCCACATCAGACTCGGGAGTATCCTCCCCACGCGATACAGAGCCGAAAATACCGATTGTCTCGACACCATATCGGCCCCGGAGTGTGGGGAGTTCCCGCTCAAGAAGGGCCAGAACACCTGACCTGATGGATTGGTATTTGTTCGTCATCGATCGCCTCCGGGATTTACCGATGATACCTCTTTGTTATCACGAGATATGAGGTTTTGCAAGTAAAGAGTGCTCCTTTCTATGAAAGATAGGCTAGAACTGACCCGTAATTTTTGAAAAGAAGTAATATTCAAGCCTCAGCCGAGATTTGAACTCGGGACCTCGTCCTTACCAAGGACGCGCTCTACCGGCTGAGCCACTGAGGCGTGACGCACCAACTATGTTGGAGGTTTACCCTATAAAAGGTTACGGCTAAACCCGGGGAAAGAACCGGGTTGGGCCGCCCCTATTCACCCCGTCCGGCGGCATCAATCGCCGTGAGCGCGGATATGCTGGCGACCACTCCATCAAAGGTCTCTACCTCGACGATGGGGGTGGCGCCGCTCCGCCGCACAGCCGCCATCACGGCTGAGAAGTCGATCGTCCCCTCCCCTATCGCTGAATGCGTGTCATCGGTGCCGTCGTTGTCGTGCAGGTGGAAGTGTGCCGCCGGGTGGGTGAGGAAACAGTCCAGGCACCCGTTCTGGTTTGCGTGGCCGACATCGAGCGCGAGACCGATCCCGTCGATGAGCGGCAAGTCGTCGCAGGTGCGCAGGAAGAAGTACTCCCAGTTCCCCATATTCTCCACAAAGAACGTGACCGAGAGGTCGTTTGCCGCGAGGGTCAGTTCGGAGAGCGACTGCCGAAACTTCTCTGCCGCCGTCTCCCGCTCGGCGCTCCATGCGTAGTAGCCAGGGTGGATGACCACGTCCGCCCCGACCTCGGCGGCGACGGTGAAGGCCTGCGTCAGAACTTCGACGCTCGCCCGCCGGATCGGCTCAAGGAGGCTTGCGATATTAACCCCGCGTGCCGGTGCATGGATGAAATAACGGTACGAGTAACTCTCAAGCGGTTCCGCACCGGTAAGGAAGTGCAGACCGTCATCCATAACCTCCACGCAGTCAGTGATGGGAGCAAGCTTTTCCAGCGCCGTGGAGAGCGGCTCGTGATTAAGACAGTAGGTAGAAACGCCAAACATACAGAATCTTCCGGCCGAAGTGATAAATAGGTTCGGAACAGCATCCCTCGACACACTGTTATCCAATCGCCCGGACGGACCTGATCGTCATACCCGGCACAAGATAGCCCTCTGGTGATAAAAAGGGCAAATCCGCATGGTTTATACTATCAATACGCCATATGAATACTCATGGCTGACGGCTTCATCCCGGAGGTTGTTGTCTCGAACCGGCTTGAAAAAGCAAAGACCGAGATCTTCTCCTACATAGAGTCCAATGCCGAAGCCATCGACGAAAACTTCCCTGTCTTCTTCGGGAACGTCGTCACAATCCTCGACCGTGCAGGCATCCCCATCGCCGATGCGGTCTACGATGAGTTCATCGACGCAATCGTCTACCGGGTCTTTGAGGCCAGTAATCGAGCCGGAGACGTGAAGTTCCTCAACCGCGCCTGCGAGATCGCCTGCGGGATGAAGCGCAAAAAAGAGCGTAAAGCAGGCGTCCACCTCGCCGCCGCCGTCAAACTGATGAAGATAGGGATGCCGCTTGCAGCGACCATCTTCCTCCAGCCCTACCGCAAGCACGACGCCGCCGTCGGGTGCTGGTACGCCTATTGCTACTACATGCTCTACAAAGAGGAATCGACCGAACCTGGCTACTCCGCTGCTGAACGATGGAACTACCTGAAGGCAGCGCGCCAGTATATGGAAGAACTCGGGCAGTTGCAGCCGGGGTTGCAGCGGCTGGTCAGGGGAGAACTCGGACAGGACAGATGGCTTGCCGAGCCGTTCTGGATGATGATCTTTCTTGCAACCGAATGGGTTCCCGACAACCGCTGGTTCCTGGAGATCGGGATCGCGCAGAGCAAGCAGGAGAAGAACGATGTGGCCCTGGTCAAGATGCTCCAGATCGGTCTCATTCGTTTCCCGGATGATATGTTCTTCTACCGGGAGGCTTACCACCTCAAGTTCGAGCAGGGTGACCTCTCCGATGCCATGGGCCTCATCCGTGATCTGGTTCAGAGGTTTCCCGACGACCCCGAACCGGTCTACTACGGCCTCCGGACAGCCCTCTACCTCCCGGAGGAAGGGGAGTTCAATGCCTTCCGCAAAGCGGCCGACCAGCTGAAGATGCCGGGCCACGTCCTCTGCCTTATCGATTACGCCTACGCCTTCCTCAGAGGGAGGCGGGGGCAGGCTACCCTCTGCCTTGATGATTTCCACAAAAGGTATCCCTCGCTGAACTACTACTCCGACATGCTCCGTTTTGCCACCGCCAATATCCCCGCGACCGAGAAGGGTGTCAACGCGGCGATCTTCACCTCGATCGACCATTTCTGTAAGAGAATGCTCAAGATCGGCGATACCTGAGGGTGCCCCGATGAGAAACCTGATAATCCTTCATACCGGATGGTACTCCGGAAAACCTCATGGTATACCGTCACCTCTTCGGCCCGGTTCCCTCCCGGCGACTGGGCATCTCACTCGGGGTAGATCTGGTGCCGCATAAGACCTGCACCTATACCTGCATCTACTGCGAGTGCGGGCGGACGACCACCCATACCTGCGAGCGGCAGGAGTACGTCCCGACCGATCGGGTCATCGCGGAACTCGACGATTTTCTCTCAAAAAGACCTGATCTCGACTATATCACGTTTGCCGGATCAGGGGAACCGACACTCCACTCGGGCATCGGCGAGATCATCGCCTTCATAAAAGACCGCTACCCCCATTACCGGGTTGCAGTCCTGACGGGGAGCGCGCTCCTCGCCGACCCGGAAGTCCGGGCCGCCCTCATGCAGGCAGACCTCGTCGTGCCGTCGCTCGATGCCGTCTCCGAGGAGGCGTTTGTGCGGATCAACCGCCCCTGCCCCGGGTTCACCGCAGAGGGGGTGCTTGCGGGGATCGTGGCCTTCGCCCGGGAGTATCCCGGCGAGATCCGGCTTGAGGTCTTCATCGTCCCGGGCATCAACGATACTGAAGAAGAGATCCGGCTCCTGAAAGATGCCGTCGCAACGATCAACCCCGACTGCATCCAGGTGAACACCCTTGACCGGCCCGGCACCGATATCCGGGTGAGGCGGGCGATGCCCCGGAGCCTTGAGCGGATCGCGGCAGCACTCGGCGGGGAGGTGATCGGGGCGGCCTGCATCGATCGGGTGTTGCCGCCGGAGAGCGGGGATATCGCGGAGGCCATCCTCGCCACCATCCGCCGCCGGCCCTGCACGCCGGCCGATCTCGCGGCCCTCCTCGGCATCCGCCCGGCCGAAGTTGCAAAACACCTCAGGGTCCTCGAGTCCTGCGGGCTGATCGAGCCCGTGCACGAGGAACGAGGCGTGTTCTACCGGCCGGCCTGAGAGTACCCGATATCGCTACCGGCATAACTATGCCCTATCGGTAAAAGATACGTATGAGGATTCATGGCGGTAGGTAAGGATATACTCAAAAAACTGCATACGCACGTCGACCGCGAGATCACGCTCATGCATATCTGCGGTACTCACGAGGCGGCGATCGCCCGTGCCGGGCTCCGGAGCACCCTTCCCGAGGGCCTCAAGATCGTGATGGGGCCGGGATGTCCGGTCTGCATCACTCCGCAGGGCGAGATCGACGCCGCGCTCGACCTGGTGGAGCGCGACTGCACCATCGCCACCTACGGCGACCTGCTCCGCGTCCCCGGGACAAAGGGATCGCTTGAGTCGAGCGGCGGGGATGTCCGGGTGGTGCAGGGCGTCCACAAGGCGGTCGAGGTTGCGCGGAAGGATCCTGACCGGGAGGTCGTCTTCATATCGGTCGGGTTCGAGACCACCGCGCCGACGGTCGCCGCCACAATCCTCTCTCGGCCTCCGGAAAACTTCTCGATCCTCTCGTGCCACCGGCTCGTCCCGCCTGCAATGGCGTGGCTCCTCGCCCAGGGGGAGGCAGCGCTCGATGGGTTCCTCCTCCCGGGGCACGTCTGCGCGGTGATGGGCTACGAGGAGTACGAACAGTTCCCCGCCCCGCAGATCGTCGCCGGGTTCGAGCCGGAGGATATCCTCCTCGCCCTCCTGATGGCAGTGCAGCAGGTCAGGGAGGGAGCGCACCGGGTCGAGAACGCCTACCCGCGCGTGGTCACGCGGGAAGGGAACGTCAAGGCAAAACGTCTGATGTATGAGGTCTTTGAGCCGTACGATGTCGAATGGCGTGGATTCCCGGTGATCCCGGCCTCCGGTCTCCGCCTGAAATCGGAGTTCGAGACCTATGACGCCCAGAAGAAATTTGATATCGAGATCCGGCACGTGGATAAGCACTCGGCCTGCATATGCGATAAGGTTCTCCGCGGTGTCGCCCGGCCTTCCGACTGCAAACTCTTCGGGAAGGTCTGCACCCCGCGTACCCCCGTTGGCCCCTGCATGGTCAGCCACGAGGGAGCGTGCAAGATCTGGCATCTTTACGAATCACGGAGGACGTGAAAACCCCTCCTCCGCTGGCCTTTTATACCTTACACCACAACATAATATGGCTGTCTCGGTAGGGTAGTGGATATCCTGAAAGCCTCCGGAGCTTTCGACCCGGGTTCGAGTCCCGGCCGGGACGTATTTCCATTTCAATCGGACACCCATCGTCTGAATCTTTTTTCTATAGTGTCGCGAGCCGGCTTTTTATGGCACCAACTGCACCCGTGAAAGCGGGGATCGCTCGTTCCATATCATCGAAGAAATTTGTGCGTATAACACGCCCAACAGAGGTGTTGATGCAGGTGGATGTGATCCGGATCGGTTTGTTGATCGGGGATGGAGACAGTCGTGGCGAACCTTCATGAACTCTGGAAGTATCTACAGGGGAGCGTATGCTCATCCCGATCTCATACCCCCTGAACCGGGCAACGCCGCTCTACCCCGGAACGGGATCGCTCACGATCACCGCGACAGGGTCCCCCGAAGAGAAGAGCCTGATCGCGTTCTCCAGCCATGCCGGGACGCACATCAACCTCCCCCGGCGCTTCTGCCCGGGCGGGGGCTCGGTCAGGAGCCTCCTTGCGCCGGAGGCGGTCTTTGCACCCGCGCGATGCATCGCAATCCCGAAGACCGGGGGAGAGCCGATCCGGATCTACGACCTTCTCGAACACCTTGATGCGATCCGGGATGTCCGCGCACTCTTCATCAGGACCGGGGGCGGACGAGTCCGGGGGAGTGACCCGAATGCATATGCGAGAGAGCACCCCTGGGTGCACCCCGAAGTGCCGGAGTTCCTCTGCAGGGAGAATCCGGCCCTCAGGCTGTTTGGCATCGACACTCTATCCATAGCAAGCCCTGCAAATCCTGAGGAGGGGAAAAAAGCCCGTTGCGCGTTCCTCTGCAGATCGCCGCCGGTATTCCTCCTTGAGGATGCGGACCTCTCCTACGGCAGACTGCTCAAGGAGCCCTGGACCCTGCGGGTCTACCCGGTGATCTTTGATGACCTTGAGGCGGTGCCGGTGGTGGCGCTCGCGGAGTTCGGGTGAACCCAATCTCTCAGAGCCCCCTCCAGCCCCGGTACTTCGCTAAATCGGTTGAGCTCACCCTCGGGAAGTCAATCCATTGACTCCCGGTGTCCGGGTCTGCTGATTCCATTTCCGGCCGTCAAGCGAAGTTGCATTGCTCGATTACAGATGCCGAAATGAGCGAAGTACTAAGCCTCTGGATATGATGAAAGACCCTCATTCCCCCACCCGGGCAAGAAGGGCCCTATCAATCCTGTCATAGAGGTATTTCAGGTCGAGGAACTTTGCTATCACGCCGGCCTCAAAATCGATGCGTGTAGATTCATCCCGGGCGACAAGGAGGCGCCCGGTTCTCACCACCTCGTACTGGAACTCAACGGGTGCGTCATTCAAGATACGGAGATCGATCTCATACCGTGGCGTGATACACCGCTCAAGGTCGGATGCGATCCCCATAGCATACTTGTAGGACTCATAGGGCTCCCTCTCCCCGGAGACGAGCAGCCCTATGTCGATATCGTGAAACCCGTCATGACGAAGGAATGAGCCGTAGAGATATCCGAGAAGCAGATCCTCTCTGCCGGTGAGGCACCGGCGGAGCTGGCCGATGATCCGCTCTCTGTCGACATCGTTCACTTCTTCCCCCTCCTGTATCTCCTGGCCTTCGTAAGAGTCCGTTCCGCGCACAATCGGGCCGACGGCAAAGAGGGTTGCTCTCTCCCTGCTCATTAACCCTTCCCTGCAGCAGGATCCGGTATCCTGTAGCGCCCCTGCCAAATATCAGAAAACCGTACGCAGGGCCTGTAATCACTCGGTTCCAGGAGATCGCCTATATATGAGGGGCTGCTCATGGTCCGCATGTAGCACCTTTTCCGGCAAGAATATCCCGGAGCCGCTCCCTGCCGCCAGGTTCAGGGATCGTCCTCCCTTCATCCCGGGCGGCACTAAGCCAGAGGGAGACAGCAACCTTCACCTCCCGGAGCGCCTCCTCCTCGGTCTCGCCGAAAGCGGAGCACCCAGGAAGCTCCGGGACAACGGCGATGAACCCCTCGTCCTCATCGCTGTAGATGATCTCAATTGCATATTTATGCGGCATCGTTCTTCAAGAGATCATAGCCCTCAACCATGTTAAGCAGCTGGCGAACCCGATAGGGTTTTACCATCTCACCTGCTTTCCGGAAGTTTAGTATTTCCATGACGCCCTGCCGCACATAAACCCCTGAGACAACCCATTGCCGTGATGCGGGGTGCCCCCCGCCGGATAATCGGACCCACCATGACCATGAATACCGCCGGTGTAGCACGTGCACCATCTTCCTTGCCGGTGAGCCGTTAGTGGGAAAACGGGTAGCGAAAATCACTGATCGTCGGGTCACGCAAGGTTGGGGTTGTTTTTACGGGGTATCGTCGGACGGCACCCCAATGCAGAGAGGGTTATCCTGATGACAGATGATTGGAATGCCCATACGCCGGGTTCATTCTACGAAATATATTCCCTGGAAAAAGAAAATGCGCTTTGGAATCGGTTCGAGTTTACTACACGCCGGGGCACCACCCCGCATCACGGCATCCTGCTTTCCGTCCGGCCGAACGGCGACCCGGATCCCTGGTTTCCACAACCCCCGGGTCGAAGCAACTATAAGCGTTCCCCGCCAAAACACCGATATCTATGCAGTTCCGGGAAGAAATAGTTGCGACCCTGCAGCGTCTCAAGGGAGAGATCGCCACACGGTTCTCGTCAGCCGGATCGGCATCTTCGGCTCGGTCGCCCGTGGCGAGCAGACCGAGGCGAGCGATATCGATATCCTCGTCGACTTTTCCCGGCCGATCGGGTTCTTCACCTTCCTCGAACTTGAAGAGTTTCTCTCACTAAATCTCAGCGCCCCCGTCGACCTGGTAACATCCGATGCTCTGAAACCCGTAATACGGGAGCGGGTGACTGCCGAGGTCGCTTATGTCTGAGCGGTCGGAGATCCGCCTCTTTTGCAGTGATATTGATGAGGCTGTCGAGCGCATCCTGCAGTACACAACAGAAACGACATACGGCGAGTTCATCGATGATACCAGGACTCAGGATGCAGTCATGAGGAACCTGGAGATCCTTGGGGAGGCGTTAAAAATCTTCCACCCCGGTTTACGGAGCAGTACCCGGAGATCCCATGGCGGTTCATCGCCGGAATGTGAGATAAACTCATCCATCACTATTTTGGCGTCAGCCTTGAGATCGTCTGGGAGACAGTGCGGTCCGATATACCTGTGCTCCGGGAGTGGCTGAAGGGACTGAAAGAAGAGCAATGAGGCACAGGAACGGTCACAGGATATGTTGTGCGGAGGCTGAACGCCGCGAAGCGATCTGGAGCCGGATAAAGACGGTTTGTCCATACCCGGAGGGTTCTCACACCGGCGCATCCCGGGAAAGTTGTAACTCAGCCGCTGATGAACCCGATTGAACTTCGCCTTCTCATCTACGCTCTGGAGGTAGTTCGGGATCTCGTCTAGTGTATCACGCCATCTTATTTTAGAAATTTTTGGCACGTGCCGGAGCGGGCACTCAGGTCTCGCACGAGGTGACCGTTGAGATGCTTCCCTTTGCAAATCTTTTCGCAAAGCACACGGAGACTCTGGAAAAGAACCGTGCACAGCTGCCCACCGATTATCGCCACACACTGCCCCCGCCCCCTGAGGGCGGGGGAGGAGCGCGAAGCGCGGGTGGGGTGGGGGCTACATACCTCGTTACGGGATGGATTTTCATCGCCACCGGGGTTGAGGGCGAAGGATGCGATGGGCGGCAGATATGATGATAAATTTAGGCGACAACGGTCACTAGGGAGGGGTCTCGCCGTCGCCGGAGGTAATGGCATCAGGCGTGCAGCGCAGATATCGAACCGGGGCCCCATGTGCTGGGTATACTTGCAAAACCCGCCCGTTCCAAAAAAAAAGAGTATTAGTTCCCCGGCACCATCCGGGCGAGGTCCTCCTCGACCGTCGCGATCCCCCTGATCCCGAAGTTCTCGACGAGTACTTTCAGGACACCGGGCGAGACGAAGCCCGGGAGGCGAGGGCCGAGGGCGATATTCTTGACGCCGAGCGAGAGGAGGGCAAGAAGGACGAGCACCGCCTTCTGTTCGTACCAGGCGATGTTGTAGGAGATCGGGAGGTCGTTGATCCCGACGCCGAACGCCTCCGCAAGAGCCTTTGCGATGACCACGAGCGAGTAGCAGTCGTTGCACTGCCCGGCGTCGAGGACGCGGGGGATGCCGCCGATATCCCCGAGGCCGAGGCTGTTGTAGCGGTACTTCGCGCACCCGGCGGTG
>JBAYQF010000002.1:0-22052 GCA_041677325.1 Methanoculleus sp. | reverse complement strand
TTTTGGGCTCCGAAGCCGCGAACATATATGACTCTCCACGGAGGAGAACTTTCATGCATCCGATCATCGACTGGAACGAGCTCTGGAAGGCGCTCCACGCGGGATCGCCCGAGCGCGCCGAGAAGGATCGCGACCCTGCCGCCCACTGGGATAAGCGCGCCGCCGCCTACCGCCGGGTCACCCGTGACGAACGATCGGCAACCCGACAGGAACTCGCGATCCTCGGGGTACAGCCCGGCGAGACCGTGCTTGATGTGGGTGCCGGGACGGGGAGGCTTGCCGTGCCGGTTGCCCGGACCGCCGCCCACGTCACCGCCCTCGATCCCTCTCCCGGCATGCTCTCCATCCTCCGGGAGCGGATGGCCGCAGAAGGGCTCACGAACTACTCCACAATCACGATGCGCTGGGAGGATACGGTGATCGGAAAGGACATCGAACCCCACGACGTCGTCGTCGCAGCGTTCTCGATCGGGTTCTACGATCTCGCCGCAGCCCTCGAAAAACTCGACGCCGCCGCACGCCGGGCCGCCTACATCTTCTGGCACGCGGGTGAGTGGCGGAATCCGGATGAGATGGCGCTCTATCGGGCGGTCTTTGGTGATGCAGCGCCCGTCCAGAAGGGTTACCCCGACTACATCTTCCCGGTCAACATCCTCCACGACGCCGGGATTCACCCGAACGTCCGGATATACCATGCCGTCTGGGATGCGGTCTACGACTCGGTCGAGGATGCCTCCCAGACCTGGGCGTCGATGCACAACCCCGGGATGGAAGACCTCGCCCCCGTCAGGGAGTACTTCGCCCGGACGCGCCGAAGCGACGGGTCGGGGAAGTATATCGAGACGACGGTGAGGCCGACCGCGGCGGTCTGGTGGGAGAAAGAAAGGAGGTAAGGGGATACCCCTTCACCGGTCGATACCTTCTTCGCCGAAATGGGCGTAGACGACCAGATCAAGGGTGGTGCCGTTCTTTGTCGCGGCCATCCGGTGGACTGCTTCGCGGGTAAAGCCGCATTTTTCAAGGACGCGTATTGAGGCCGGGTTGTTCGAGAAGACGCCCGCCTCGAGCCGGATGATATCGAACCGCTCGAAGGCGATCGGGACGATCGAACGGACCGCGTCGGTGACGATACCCCTGCCCCAGAACGGCTCCGAGAGCCAGTAGCCGATCTCTGCCGTCCTGTGGTTGATGTCATCCAGCGGTTGAACACCGATACCGCCTACGGCTTCGCTGCAGACGTCGATCGCGAGGTAGAGGTGCGACACCGTATCCATGGCCACCCCGATGAACCGGTGGGCGTCCGCAGGCGTATAGGGAGAGGGGAACCTGTCGCGCATCATGGCTGCGATCCGGGGATTATTTGCGTGCTGTGCGAGGGAACCGGCATCTCGGAGCATCCAGTTGCGGAGCACGGAACCCGGTGTGACGATCCGCATATTTGGATATGGGTTCACGCCGGGGATGTTAACCATACCGGCAGACTCGCGAGAACCCCGGACGCTTTCAGGCAGTTTTTATACCCACAAACGAACCTCTCCAGCAGATGCAGAACCAGCCATACGTCGACCTTGAGGCCATCGCGTGGGCGGCGATGGAGCAGTACGGATTCATCCCGGCGTTCCCCTCGTCCGTCGTCCGGGAAGTCGGAGCTCTCACCACGAACACCCCATCAAAGCCCTTTGAAGACCTCCGTTCGCTCCTCTGGTCATCGATCGACAACTACGACTCACAGGATCTCGACCAGATCGAGTACTGCAAACGGGGAAAGAACGACGAGATCCGCATCCGGGTCGCCATTGCTGATGTCGATGCACTCGTTCCGAAAGGGTCATGGACGGACCGGCATGCCGCCCACAATGGGACGTCGGTCTACACCGGTGTCGTGACGTTTCCGATGCTCCCCGACCGCCTCTCGGCGGGCGCGACCTCGCTCCTGCCCGGCAAAGACCGTGCTGCAGTCGTCATCGAGTACACCGTCCTGAGAGACGGGAGCACGCGGCCCGGCAAGATTTACCGCGCGCTCGTCAGGAACCACGCGAAACTCATCTACGAAGAGGTCGGTGACTGGCTTGAGGGGGCGGCCCCCGTCCCGGAGACAGTTGCAGAGACGCCGGGGATTGCGGAGCAGGTTCTCCTTCAGCACGAGGCTGCGATGCGGATGAAGAAGCGTCGGACCGAGAGGGGCGCACTCGCCCTTGAGACGATAGAGGCCGAGCCGGTCGTTGCCGGCGGCCGGGTCCTGGAGCTTGCCGTCCAGGAACAGAACCTTGCCCGGTGCCTCATCGAGGAGTTCATGGTCGCGGCAAACGGGACGTTGACGGCGTTCCTCGCCGCTGCCCGCCTCCCCATGATCCACCGGATCGTCCGCACCCCGAAGAACTGGGAGGGGATCGTGAGAGAGGCCGCAGAACACGGTGAAAAACTGCCCGCGCGGCCGGATGCCGAGGCGCTCACCCGGTTCCTCATCCGGCGGAAGGCGGCCGATCCCGACCGTTTCCCCGACCTCTCCCTCACGATCGTGAAACTGATGGGGGCGGGCGAGTACGTGGCGTTCCAGCCGGGCGAGATCCCCGTAGGCCACTTCGCTCTTGCCGTCACCGACTACACCCACGGCACCGCCCCGAACCGACGCTACGTCGATGTGATCATCCAGCGCCTGGTGAAGTCAGTCCTCGGCGGGGAGCGTTATCCCCCCTACACGCCCGAAGAACTCGACGACCTCGCCCTCCACCTCACCGACCGCGAGAAGGCTTCGCAGAAGGTCGAGCGCTTCATGCGAAAGGCCGCGGCCGCGGTCCTCCTCCGGGACCGGATGGGCGAGACGTTTGAGGCGTTCGTCACCGGCGCCTCGGAGAAGGGAACGTATGTCAGACTGATCGAGCCGCCGGCCGAGGGGAAGGTGGTCTTCGGCGAGGAGGGGCTCAGGGTCGGCCAGAGGGTGCAGGTCCGCCTGGTAGCGGCGGACCCCTACCGGGGGTTCATCGACTTCGAGCATACCGGGTGAGGGAGAGAGTTCCTCCCCGGATCAGTACCCGAGCGGCTCCTTGATCAGGACCAGGGTTATCCTCCCGTCGACGTCTTCGCGGTCGATGATCACATGCTTGCCGATATAACTCCGGACACCCTGGGTGCGCTGAACACGCTGGTCCTCAAGCGGCAGGCAGTACTCCCGGCATCGCCTGAGCCCGTCGTCAACGGTCGGTACGATCTTGTTCGTTCCGGAGACGAGGATGAGGTGGGCCGCCGCGTGAGGCCACGCCCCCATCCGGCTTCCGAGCTTGTCGCATCCGACGATCTCCCCCGACTCAGGGAGCGCCTGGACGCTGGAGATGAAGTAGTCGGCGGCCACGCTCTTTCGGCGGAGCTCGTGCCGCTTCTCTGCATCGTTCTCGGCGGTGATAACCGCGTGGTAGTCCCGCCACCCCTTCCGGTTCTCCTTGAGCGCCTCATTATATCCTATCTCCGCGAGGGTTGTCGAGTGGCCGTTCATGATCTCCGCCCCCTCCGGGATCAGGTCGATGATTGTCTGGAGAGCCTCCTGTGCCGTGTTCACGAGGATAACCCGGATGTTCCGGCTCTCGATCGCCTCAACCGTCTTCGCGATCGTTGCATCGTCGGGCATCCGGTTCCACCGCTCTACATCCACCCCGGCATCTTTCATCAGGTCCGCTGCGGTGTATTCCGCCTCTTTCGCCATCTGCTGGGTAACATTCACCATTCAATCACCCCGGGGGTGGGTGGATGCACTCCCACATATACCTCTCTATGAGCGGGAGAGGTTCACCTTGCAGAGGAGGTTCAGTACCAGATATGTTCCATAAACGCCCGGCCGTCCTCACGGAACCGGATCCCCTCCATCTCAAGCAGCCTCCGTTTCATGGCAAGGCCGGCCTGGAACCCGCCCGGACTCCCGTCCGATCGGAGGACGCGATGGCAGGGGATGACGAGTGGGAACGGGTTTTTAGCGAGCGCATTCCCGACCGCCCGAGCGGCTCCGGGGGTATCGAGGTGTCGGGCGACGCGACCGTAGGTGCTGACATACCCCCGCGGGATGCCGTACTCGGCGAGGAGCACGCGCCGCTGGAAGGGCGGGCACCGGTCGAGATCGAGGAGATCGATATCGAACCGCACGTCGTTTCCCTGGAGGAATGATCGTATCCCGCCGACCAGAGCCTGGATACGATCATCCGGGGTTTCCCCGCCGGGAGGCGGGCCGTCATATGCTGCCGCACCGCCCGGCAGATCATGGGGGAGGATGATCCTCTGCACCTTCGGCCCTGATTGCAACCGGATCCAGGTGATGTGAACCGGGCCGAACGCCGTCATGATATTGATGGCCGCCGGCATCGCATCGGGTTGACCGCCCGGGAAGTGATCCATGATCTGGATGGGGGGGCCGCTCCTATCTAATGTACGGCCCGGCCCATCTCACGGGCAGGCGCAGGTAGTTGCTGTCTCCGCAGTTTTTCTGCCGGTACGGACGAAAAAAGATTCAGGGGGCCGGTGTGGCCTCCACCGCCTCCTCTTCCTCGGCGGCCTCGCTATCCCAGACAAGGGATGTCTTCATCTCGGTCATGATCACCCGTGAGCCGGCAGGTACCCGGATCGCCTCACCGATATCCTCGGGCGCACGCGCCCAGACGATCTGGTGCCTGACATCCCCGTCAGGCAGCAGCGCCACGATGCTGTAGGTGTTCATACCCTCTTCGGGGACATCTTCACCCGGCGTCACCCGGTAGCAGGTAAACGTGACCGGATCCCCCTCTCCTGCCGCGCTCTCTTCAGTTCTCGCTCCCATACGTGTTTCCTCCATTACCGGGCATGCCGCCGATCGCATGTAGTCTCCAGGGCCGCCTCTGGAGGCAACCCCCTCCTCACCCCCATGGGCCCGGCGCCACCCCGGAGAGCCATCTCCTCTGAACCCCCGGTTAATAATACCTTGCCCCTCGTTGTTCCGGTGATGGGGTGATATGTATCCGGCCCGGAGCCCTGCGCTGTGCGCTGCCGGCCGCCAAAAAAAGTATTTGCGGGAAGACGGCAAGATCGCCTCTCACGCCACGTGGATATACCGCCTGACCCGCTCACAAATCCCGTCGTTGTCGCCGTAGAACTTCTCGCTCAATCCCCTGTCCTGAAATGCCTCCAGAGCGGCGATCCGGCTGTCGATCACACCCGCCGGGAAGACCCCGTTCTCCTCAAGCGCCTCGGTCGATTCGACATGGGAGGCAGGGGATTGTCGGAACTCCGTGAGGTGCTCCCTGAACTCCGGGCGAAATATGTTCCCGCTGACATAGAGCCTCTCGGCCATATCGAGAGCGTCAGGCATCTCGATCCCCCGGAGCGCAGCCACGATGAGGCCGGCGACGATCAGGTAGGGATCGGCCGAACCGTCGGCGACCCGGTACTCGAACGTCTGCTTCGACGTGCGATCCTGCCGACGGTTGTTCTCGCAGGGGTTGGCATCACGGGTCATGCCGTCCGCGCCGACCCAGCCGAGAGGGACGCGGATCACGACTGAGCGGTTGCGGTCGCCCCAGCAGATCGTCGTCGGCGCCTCCTGGTGGGGGACGAGACGAAGGTAGGAGGTCGGGATGGTGTTTCCGAAAGCCGTCAGGGCATCGGCGGCGTCGAGGATGCCGGCGATCATCTTTCGTGCGAGCGGGCTCAGCCTGCCCTCCTCGACCATGAGGTTATCCCCGTCTCTCTCGACGAGCATGTGGAAGTGCATCCCGCTCTCGGCCTTCCCGACGGTGATCTTCGGGGCGAAGCTGATCTCGACACCGTACCGGTAGCCGAGCATCCGGAGAACCCACTTTGCGAGGATGAGCTGCTCGACCGCCTGCTCCGCCGGCATCGGCAGGAACTCGATCTCGTGCTGCTCGTAGTAAGTGTCGCCGTTATAGAAGCACCCGACCTCGGAGTGGCCGTACTTGATCCTGCCCCCGGCGCGGGCGACAAGAAGCATCGCCTCATCCCGGAGATCTGCAAACCTGACAAAGGGTTCGGCCGAGTGGTAGCCCTTCTGGTCACGGCCAGGGTAGAGGTTGTCCCGTGGGCTGATGACGTAGTACTTGAGTTCGCCGAGCGCTTTGAATGTACACCCGGTCTGGCGGGTGAACTCCGCGTCCGCCTTGCGGAGCACATACTCCGGCGAACTCTCGAGGGGCCTTCCATCGCAGTCGTAGAACGAGCAGAGGAACTCAAGTGTCGGGACTGCAGCAAAAGGGTTCATGACGCCGTGTGATACCGGGGGATGACGTAGAGATCGCTGCTCCCCGCCTCGATGAACGAGAAGAGGTTGCTGCCGTCGACGCGCTCGCCGTCCGAGAGTATGGTATCGAGGTGTTCTTTTGAGGCGATGACGAAGTTGAGGGTCTTGAGTTTGCCGTCCTCGGCGGCGTAGCGGAAGTTGACCATCTCGATCCCGTTCGCCTCGCAGAACTGTATGATATCTTCTCTTGTAAATTCCGCTGGATCTTTCTTTAAAAAACGTACCAGCTCGTTTGGGTTTATCAGGATCTCAGAATCATTCATATTTTTTTTTACATTGTCCTCGACCGTATAAAAGCGTGCTCTTCGCTCCGTATCCGGCGAGAGAGAGGGAACCGGCCGGGGGCTGCAGAAGAGGTTTCCTTCCGCCTCAAGGGGAGGGACCAAACCCGGTTGTCCTGCAGGATGGCGAACCGGACGAGATGGTCTGCATTTCTCCCCCTGCGGGATAGATAACGGCGCTGTTTCAGTGACCTGACCCTCCGAGGAGGCTCGTTCATGCGCCCCCCACAGAACGTGGCTCCCACTTAAGGCAGGCGCGGTGCACCTGGTGCCTGAGCACCAGCCCGTTGCCATCCTCGATGAGACGGGCGGCAAGATACCCCCTGAGGAACTCCTCCTGCTCCGGGGTCTCGATGAGGAGGCGATCCCTGAGCGCATCCACCCCGGCATCAACGTCAGGGATGCGGAGCCTGTGCTCATACGAGGAGACCGAGACGTCAGGGAAGATACCCATCTGGTAGAGGAGGTTGAAGATGACATCGGCCTTTGGCCCCGGCTGGTACGCCACCCCATGGAGGTCCGGCCAGGTATCGAACATGAACTGCTCCCAATAGGGCAATCCGGCAAAATGGAAGACGGCGACAGTCCCTGAGCAGACCCGGTTCATCTTCTCTATCGCTGCTCTCAGGTCGAGCATCCCGAGCGAGAATGACGCAAAGACGATATCATAGGGTGGATCGAGGTCGCGCTCCGGGTCAATCTCCTCCCAATGCCTGCCTACGATCGTGGTGTTCTCGATCCCTGCTTCCCTGACGGCCTGTTCCAGGGTTTCACGCATCGCCCGTGCCGGTTCGACCGCCGTGACTGCTGCTACCCGCCGGGAGAGAGGGACCGCGACCGCGCCGGCACCGGCCCCGATATCGAGGATGCGGGCTCTGGGGGTGACTGGAAGAGAGGAGGTGACCCAGGCAACACGCTCACAGTCATCCCCGGTGGAAGAGGCGGCACGGCTTCTGGCCCTCTTGCGGTTGTTCCAGAAGTCTGAACATCCTTTATTTCGTTTCAGGGTGGTACTTATCTCCATTCTGGAGCGCCAGACCTTGTTCCAGTCTATCGTTATATCTCCACTCAAGGCGGTCATCCATCCTATAGTTAAGGACCTCGTTAACAAGAATGTGTTTATGTTAACAAAAATGTGTTAAAAAGATGTTTAAGTAGATCTACTTGTGAACTACCGCCTGCGCGACAGGTGGCAACAATGTTCCTGACATCCCCGCCCTGGAACTCCACCTCGGGCCCGGGGATGGCTGCAAGCCTCTCGAAGAGGTAGTCACCCGCCTCCCGGTTGGCGTCGGTGCCGTAGACCCGGGTCGAGAAGTTCTGCAGGTCGTAGGCCGCCTTCACCAACTCCGACTCGTCGATCTCGCTGAGCATCGCAGCGATCCCGGGATTGTAATCTCCCCCGGATATACCGGTGGCGGATGCCGGGGCGACTGCAAGGAGAACCGCTACGCCAGCGAGGAGCGGGAGAGAGAGCGGCGTCCCATGAGAGCGAGCACGCCGCCCGGTCTGCTTTCCGTGCACTGAATCCTGTTTCATGGATGATCACGCAGGAGACGTCGAAAGGGGAGGGGGAGATATATGCTTTCTCCCGGAGAAAAGAGGAGGGTACGATCGGAGAAGAGAGGTGTCTCTGACCGGAACAACCTGAAAACGCCCCGGACATCCCCGGGGGAGAGGCGGGTTCCGGGGCCAGATATATATTGCAGGCCATAGAGAAAGTTCATGACCGACCCGGCGAAGGATCGTCACAGGAGCAGATATGCCCGACCGACCATCAGCAAGCGACGAATCGACCCTCTTACGATGGATGCGGCTTGAGATCGGCAGGATCAACGACGGCATTGTCTCAGAGCGCAAACGTCTCTCCCACCTCCTCGCAGAAGAGCATCCATCATCCATCACGAAGAAGGGTGATCGCTACGATTTTGACCGGAACGTCCTCATCCGCCTTGAACAGGCGCTCCCGGCCGAACTCCAGAGACGGCTCCGGCTCCCGATCCTCTTCTACTTCGACTCGACGGTTCCGGATAGTTTCTTCCTCGCAGATGAAGCCGCGGTTCAGATGCTCCAGAGTCTCGGGGAGATCAGTACCCTCCGCGAGATGCAGGGCGGGAGGCTCTGGATAGCAAAACCCATCGTCTACGCTGTCATGAACAGGTACCCGACGGTCATGCAGATCGTGATGGGGTAAAAAAAGAAGAGAGTGGATCTCTCCCCGGTATTCGCCGGGATATCCGCCGTCTGATGATCAACGAGGGAGTATGCGGCCGGTGAACCGCTCACCAACCGGTCGCCCGCATGCCCGACCTCGGTGATCGGCGGGATCGTGGGAGACGGCCGGTCCTGTGTTCCAACAACGATACAGGCGATTAATCCGCCGAAAACCAGTGCCTGGATGACGAGGGTCAATACTGTGGCCACACTCTGTCGGGAGATTCTATCACCCGTGTGCTGGTGGCGGGGTGAATATTTGAATATTATGATTTTTATAAAAGTCAGGCTCTGTTTCCCGTATGATATATGTGGGATAGTAGAGGGGCAGCACCGGATGCCCGGCACTTCACCGGGACGGTATCTGCGAGAGTGGAGTTTTCATCGACCTGAACGGTCTTTCCTCGTGCCGGTCCCCCGGAGCCTCTCCAGCACCGGACGGGTGACCTCATCCATCTGGTGATCAAAGTAATCCACCCATTTTGCGACGAGGACAAGCTGCTCTTGCTGTGCGGCGATGCGTTCCTGCAGGCCGTCTACAATCTTCTGAAGACGGAGGGTCTCTTCAACCCTCAGTTCACGCTCCTGCTCAAGTTCTCCGGTCAGGCGTACGATCCGGCGCTCCTGCCGGGCCAGCGTATCCCGTATCATCCCGAGTTCGATCACGACCTCGGGCGGGAGCGAAACAGCAGTCCGATCTATCTTCTCAGCCGGTCCTTCTCCTGGTGCCCGATCCCTTCCCGACCTGATCTCCTCGGCGATCTCATCCGGGGTGAGTCCGCGCCCGGAGAGTTCTGCGAGTTCTCCGACGATCTTTGCTGCTTTCTGCGGGAAGAGCCTGGCCCGCCCGATCGTCCGGTAGGTAAAGAGGTTGTCATAGGTCTGGATGAGAGTCCGGACATCCTGCTCCGAGAGCCCTGTGAGGTGCGCGATATCACCGATCTTCAGTTCCTTCTCCTTCATTGCCATCCTCAGCACCCGCCCGCGCCCCCGGACGGGAATCTTATGTACCTCTTTGTCGCCACCAGGTATAGGTACGTGCCGGATCACGTTTTTTCTATCGGCGCCCTATAACTGGTTAATGGACCGGAGAGAGAGGGAGAGTACTGCGGGCGAGATAACCGTCGTTGTAAAAGAGGTGCGTTCCGCCCGTCTTCAGGTACGGTCGGACGGGACCCTGCGCGTGGTCGTCCCCCCATCATTCGACGTCGAGGGATTCTTGCAGCGTAACGCAGCCTGGATAAAGCTGCGGCGCCTGGAATTCGACCGAATGGCCGCTGAAGGGCGCGGTCGGGAAGAGATGCTTCTCCTGCACGGGCGGTTCTTTCACGTGGTGCCTGATGCGCGGTTCGAGATCGATGAGGCCGCGGCGACTGTCGCTTTTCCATCCTTCCCTGCTCTCAAACGCAGGCTCTCCGGGATGCTGAAGGAGGAGGTTCTCAACCGTCTGGATGCATGTCCGGAGCTTGCCGGGCGGCGGCGAGGGCGGATCGCGGTGAAGATGCAGAAGACACGGTGGGGGAGCTGCTCGATATCCGGCAACATAAACGTTAACCTGCGGGTCATAGCCCTCCCGGAGACGTTGCGGGAGTACGTCGTCATCCACGAGGCCGCCCACCTCCGCGAGCAGAACCACTCAAGGCGGTTCTGGAATCTTGTCGGCGAGCATTACGCCGATTACCGGACAGCAGAAGCCGAATTGCGCCGTTACTGGGTCGTCCTGGAGCGGAACCGGATGTGGAGGGCGATGCAGGATGCCGGACGGAGCAGCCCGGACTGACCTTTTTGCGCAGTTTTCTCCTTTTTTGCCCTGCAAAAGATCCTGGATCAGGCGCCCGTCCCGGCGCCTCGCGAGTAACTCAGATACGTTGCAAGAAGCGCGGCTCCGATCAGGAGGAAGATGCCGATCGAGACCCAGGTCCCGGCACCCGGCGGGATGAGGTTCACGGCGTAATCGACGCCGAGGGCGATGGCAAAACTGCCGATGAACCCGCCGATGGTGATGCAGGAGATCACCGCTATCTTTGTCATCCCGAGCATCCTCCCGACGATAGAGCTGACGATGCTCCCCGACCCGTCGAAGGGAAGAGCCACAAAAGCGACGAGGCCGGCGAAGTAGAATCGTTCAAGCCACGGCCGCCGGTCGAGGAACGTCCTGCCAGCCTCCATGAAGCGGCCGATCCAGGGGCCGGCATAGGGAATACGGAGAACCAGCGGAAAGTTCCAGGCCATAAACAGGCCGCCGGCGAAATCCAGGAACGCCAGGGTGAACGCGACAAGCCACCACGGGATCCCGCAGAGGATGCAGACCGGGATGATCGTCTCCCGACCGAGCGGCGGGACGATGTAGGCGACCATCATACCAAAGAGGAGGAGCCACTGTTCCGCCGGGAGGAAGAGCCATACGATGATCAGATAGAGGCCGCAAAGCAGGAATGGAACCGAGACCTTCAGCCAGTTCGTCGTGTCGTCGTCATCACCCCATATATCGATCTGCCGCATGACCTCCGCCTCCCGCGGGTGATTCCCGCGCCTTCCGGGATCGAGAGTCACTCCTCACCGGCAGGGGTGGTGGGACCCGGGGTGCTCCGGGTGTTCAGGATGTACTCGACGATCTTCGACGAACTGGCAAGCGAACCGGGATACCCGGGTATCCGGACGACGTCCGCGTCAAGACCGCGTTCCCTGAGCTTCTGCCGGAGATGCTCCTCGCCGAAGTGCTGGTTAAATCCGAGCGTTATGATATCAGGCCGGATCTCCGCTATCGGCCTGAACATATCATGAAGATCGCCGAGGAGCGCATGATCGACCGGTCTCAATGCCTGGACCATCCGGAGTCTCTGTTCTTCAGGAAGGATCGGTCTTGGTTTGTGCTTCACGTTCGCGTCCCGCGCCACGATCACGGAGAGTTCATCGCCGAGTTTCCGCGATTCTTCGAGGTAGTATATGTGGCCGGGATGGAGGATATCGAACGTCCCTGTTGCGACGACGCGGATCACCCGATCACCTCGAGCTGTACCGGGCTGCCGTCTGCCCGGTAGCACCGCCAGTCCCTCCGCCCGTAGGGGTAGCCGACGATGATATGGTAGCGCCCCATCGTGGGGAAAAACCGGAGATCAGCCAGCGATGGGGAGAGAACTCCGTTTGGGTGGCTGTGGGCGCTGCCGGCCTTGCGGACATCAAGTGGGAGCATATTGATCGAGAATGAGGCGCTCTCTTCCCCGACGATGGTGCCGGGTACCAGGTCAAGGTCCCGGATAACGCCGCCCTGTTCCCGCAGCACGGCAACGAATTCGTCCGGGTGGTGTTCCCGCCCGAGTTCAAAAAGCATCGAAAGCAGATCCCTGCTGATCCCGCGTATGGCCATTCTACCCAGAGGTGGGCGGGGAGGAGACATAAGCCCTCGTGTCGGGCGATGCGTCCGGTCGCATGCCCTCCCGATCCGCCCGGACACGAAGAGTACGTGGCGGGCGCTCAGAACTGCCCGTCTTGCTCGAAACTCCTCCCCAATCGGATGGCGAGTTCCGCCTTGAAGAGCTCCTTTCCAAGGTAGGCAGCGTGGTCAAGCCGGGAGAGGCACCCATCCTCAAGGAGTGTCGAGAAGACGTCCTCCCATCGCCTCCCCCGCACGGCGCGGCCCCCATGCACCGCGACGATGCAGTCTCCTTCGATGCCGATGCGGATGCACCCCAGGGGATCGTAGACGATCTCGTCCGGCATGGGGCGGGCGTCCTCGATGCACCGGTAATCCAGCGGCGGTTCCCGCCGCCGCCGCTTTTCCTTCAGGATCAGGAGATCGAGCCCGAGGTCTTTCGGGTACGGGCGGCCGGTGGTGAGAACCATCATCGCGGTCGCCTGCCGCATCTCCGCGACCGAACCTCGGGTTTTGTCGCTGTGCTCGCTCGTGAAGATGACGGCGGCACCGGCCTCGTACGCCATCCCGGCAAGCAGGGCGTTTACCCCGGGAGAGTCGGCATCGAGCAGTTCCACGACATTTCCCGCCCCAAAAAAGAGTGGTTGGGGGGTGCCGGAAAACCCGGCGAGCGACCTGACGAGACCTGAGCCCGCCGGCTGGAGGAGGGGATCGGCGATCAGGCAGCGGATCCCGATCTCTTTTGCTGCGGCAAGATTCTCCCGGAGCGTCCTCTCACGCGGCACCACGACCGCTGCCGCCCCGGCATCCGCGACTGCCCGGCCGACCTCGGGGATGTTTCCCTCGTGCAGGGAGAGAACCAGGTCGGCACGAAAGAGCGCTGCCGCGATGAGGTCGGGATCCTGGGTATCGACGGCGAGAGGACCTTCGATATCCATAAGGGCTGAAAAACATCGTTTGACATCTTCCGGTGTCGCATCGAATCCGAACCCGAGATCGACGATGTCCGCCCCGTCGGTGAAGAACCGCCGGACGTCGGAGAGGAGATCGTCGCGCCTGTGCGCATCCATGATCTCGGCGAGCACCTTCATCCGTGACCCGCCGCCGACTTTCACGCCCCGGATGATGAAATCTGCCTCTGCCTCCGCCTCGCGGAGCGCCACCCGCCGGTATGCCTCCTCGCGGCGCGTCTCTGCGAGGAATTCGTCGGCGGGGATGGTCTTTGAGAGCGGGGTGGTCTCAAGAACGGAGAAGACCAGTGCCAGGTCGGCCGCGTGCCGCGGGCCGCGGTAGACCGGGACGCCGGTCTCGCGCTCGACATCCGCAAACGATGCGGTGCACATCCCGGAGACGATCACCATATCGTAGCTGCTGCCGGCGATCAACCTCCTGAGTTCTCGGGGGGTAAGGAACGATGCAATCTCGCCGGTGACCACCACATCGATGTCATGGCGATCGCCGAACTGCCGGGCTGCCGACTTCACGATCCCGGCTGTTGCCGATCCGGTCGGGAGAAGGATGTGCATACACTTTACTTATTATTCAGGGGATGACAAATAATCTGATCTCATGTTGCGGTGCGATCTGCATGTCCACACCAGATTCTCAAAAGACGGTGAGAGCAGTGTGGAGGAAATTCTCCGGCGGGCGGAGGCGGTCGGTCTCGATGCCATCGCGATCACCGATCACGATACGGTAGAGGGTGCTCTCTACGCCCTTACGTGCAGCACTCCCCTGACCGTTATCCCGGGCATCGAGATCTCGACGAAGCAGGGCCACCTTCTCGCACTCGGCATCACGGACCCCCTCCCGGCCGGTCTCGACTTCTTTGAGACCGTTGCTCTGGCACGTGCCCGAGGCGCCCTCCTGATCCTCCCGCACCCCTACCACCGCTGGCGCCACGGCGTCGGGCGGAGGCTTGCGGCCGGTATCAGCGCAGTGGATGCCGTGGAGGTCTTCAACAGCCGGTACATCACCGGATCGGCGAACCGGAAAGCCGCGGTCATAGCGCGGAAGTTCGGAAAACCTGGTGTCGCCGGAAGTGATGCCCACAACGCCCGCTACGTCGGATTCGGGGTCACCTATGTCTCGGCCGAACCGGATGTGGCCTCCATCCTCACCGCGATCCGGGAAGGCCGGACGATGGCGGGCGGGAAGATGACACCGCTTCGAACCTATACCCGCCAGTCACTCAAGGGCGCTTTTCGGCGGATCCGGCGCACGGGACACCGATGAAACTGGCGTTCCGCTTCTCATACCTCGGCGACCGGTTCTCCGGTTCGCAGATGCAGCCCGATCTCCGCACCGTGGAGGGCGAATTCATCGAAGCCTGCGGGTATCTCGGGCTCTTCGCCGACTGGCGGGAGGCGAGGTTTGCCACCGCCGGCCGCACCGACCGCGGGGTGCATGCCCGGTGCCAGGTCTGTTCGTTCCTGACGGATAAGCCCGGACGGGCGATCGAGGCGCTGAACCAGGTTCTGGCGGAAGATATCTGGTGTACGGGGTGGGCAGAGGTGCCGGAGGGGTTCCACCCCCGGTACAGCGCCGTGTCAAGGACGTACCGTTACTACTTCGCCGACCCGGGTGATATCGCCGCCATGCACGAAGCGGCGCAGGCGTTTCTCGGGCAACACGACTTCTCGGCGTTCGCCCGTGCCGGTGACCGGAACCCTGAACGGAAGATCCTTGCGGCGCGGGTTTTTGTGGATGGGCGATTCGCCGTGTTTGAGGTCACGGGTGAGAGCTTCCTCTGGAACATGGTCCGGCGTATGGCAACGATGCTCGAGCGGGTGGGGAGAAATGAAGCGGAAACCGGTGAGATCGTGCGTCTCCTCACGGGGCCTGCGATGCAGGGGGTCGCTGCTGCTCCACCTGAAGGGCTGATCCTCTGGGAGATCGATCACAGGATCTCCTTCACGCCACTTTCTGTTGATGGAAAAAGCAAACGGCATCTGGCCACCCACCACCGTTACCACGCTCTTATGGCGGAGATCTCGGCACGTCTTGCAAAAGAGCCTCGGCAACCAGATCAATCCGGGATATAATACTTTCTAATGGAGCATCATGATCCAGAAGGGTTCAGGATGCTGACCCCCCGTATTGGCACTGTTTTAAAAGGAACAAACTGCAGACAATGAGTCTTCCCGTAGTGGTGCGGCAGGGGAAAAAACCGTTCCGGTCATCATCACGATCAGATTCCACTTAACCATTCCGAAGGTCGATGGTCGACAGGGCCGGCAGTCATGGGAATTACGCCGTGCAGGAACCCCATACACTCGGGGCAGGCAAGGAAACATACCCGTCCTGAATTCAGAATGTTTAACTAGGTTGACACTATTTTGGGGGTCGCACGGTAAATGATATATCATTTACTTTACGTGAAAGTAAATCTAAATCCATTAATGATAACCTATTAATATATGCCGGAACAGTCCCGTTCCAGTACGTCAAGAGGGGAAAGTGGATGTACGACAAGGATCCGGTTCGGGCGAGGCCACCCGCTCATTCTGAGGGGTGGTTCGTCGAAGAAACAGCTGTGCCGTTGCCGCAGTATCTAGATGTAGAACGAGAGCGATGGTTTGACCGCCATCCCCCACGGAGCATCGGGCAGGAGAGTGCGAGAAGCATCCCGCCCCTCCGGTGTGAGGTTCAGGAGATGATCAATCCCCTGAGGGTGCCAGCCGTTCCTGAAAATCAGCGTGTGGTGAGCGAGATCACTGAAACGATGGCCGTCACACTCCGGAGATCGGGCAGGATGCGGACACTCGCGGCGGTTCCCTGTCTCGACGAGGAGGTCGCGATCGGTTCCGTCGTCCTGCAGGCCCGGCAATATGTCGATGAAGTTCTGGTGATAGACGACGGGTGCACGGACAATACCGCAAAGGTCGCCCGGGATGCAGGGGCAACCGTCATCTCGCACAGGGCACAGATGGGGAAAGGGCAGGGGATCAAGAGTGCTCTACGGTATGCTGTCGATCATGACTACGACTGTCTGATTCTCATGGACGGCGACGGCCAGCACGATCCTGGAGAGATTCCCCTCCTGGTCGAACAGGTTCATGCGGGTACTGCTGATCTCGTCATCGGTTTTCGGACATTCGGCCAGATGCCGTTTTACCGGCGGATCGGCCGGGCGGTTCTCGATATCGTCTCCAGCAACGGAACCTCGATAACCGACTCGCAATGCGGTTTCCGAGCGTTGAACAGGAGAACCATGGAATCGATGCTTGGAGCACTTCGGATGAATGATTTTTCGACGGAGTCGGAGATGCTCCGGATAGCCCGGGAGAGAAACCTGCGCATCGGGGAGGCGCCTATAAACTGCAGGTATGGTGATTTCGATACATCCACGAAGAATCCTCTCTCTCACGGGATAGAGGTGCTTGGATCGTTATTCTGGCTCACTATAGAGAGAAAACCGCTCCTGCACATCGGCCTTCCCGGGCTCGCCGTGATGTTTGTCGGGATCTTCTTTTTCCTCCGGTTTCTCAGGGGATTCAGTGAGACCGGTCTCGTCCCGATCGGGCTTGGCATGCTTGCATCGCTCTGCCTGATCCCCGGGGCTGTTGCACTCATGCTGGGTCTGGTGCTTGCCCTCGTTGTAAGGATGCGAAGGTGAACGAGACGATGCAGAGGAGATGTGTGGAATGATTGGAGTGGTACTCGGCACACGGCCGGAGATCATCAAGATGTCCCCTGTCATCAGGGAGTGTGAACGCAGGGGTATTGACTATTTCATCCTTCATACCGGGCAGCACTATACCTACGAGATGGACCGGCTCTTCTTTGAGGAGCTCGAGCTGCCCGATCCCGACTACAGCCTCGATGTGGGTTCCGGCACCCATGCCGGGCAGACGGCAAAGATCATGACCGGCGTTGAGGATGTCCTCCTGAAAGAAGCGCCCGATATCATCCTGGTGCAGGGGGATACGAACACTGTCATGGCTACGGCTCTCGCAGCATCGAAACTGCAGGTAAGGGTCGGGCATATCGAGGCCGGTCTCCGGAGTTTCAATCGCCGGATGCCGGAGGAGATCAACCGGGTGCTCACCGATCACGTATCGGATCACCTCTTTGCCCCGACGGAGAACGCAAGAGAGAACCTCCTCCGCGAGGGGATCAGCGAACGGAAGATCTGCGTGACCGGTAACACCATCGTTGATGCGGTCTACCAGAATCTCGGGATAGCAAAGAAAAAAAGCGATATACTGGGGGAGCTCGATCTCGAGCCCCGGGAGTACTTCCTCGTCACCGCCCACCGGCCGGAGAACGTGGACAACCGTACAAGGCTCAAAGGGATCCTGAAAGGGCTTGAGAGAGTGCAGAAGGAGTTCTCCCTCCCGGTTATCTTCCCCGTCCACCCACGAACCGAGAAACGGATCAAGGAGCTCGGCATCGGCGTGAACGGATTGAACCTCACCAAACCCTTTGGGTTTCTGGAGTTCCTGCAGCTGGAGTCGCAGGCAAGACTTGTGTTGACCGACTCCGGCGGAGTCCAGGAAGAGACCTGTGTCCTCGGTGTCCCCTGCGCCACGATGCGGTACGACACGGAGCGGCCCGAGACGCTGGATGTCGGATCGAACATACTGGTCGGCGCCGACTCACAAAAGATACTCGAGGCGGTTCGTTCCACGGAATCCTGGAAACCCGACTGGAAGAACCCTTATGGCGACGGAATCGCGGGAAAGATGATTATCATGGTTTGTGCTGCCACGCGCCCCCAATGAGCGCTCGCGGAGGATGCACATGAAGATCTGTGTACTGGGATTGGGATACATAGGATTGCCGACTGCGTTGTTGCTTGCGGCTCATGGAGCGGATGTTGTGGGCGTCGACGTGAAACAGAGCGTGGTGGACTGCCTGAGCCTTGGAAACCTGCCGTTTTCAGAGCCTGGACTCGAAGATCTCTACGACGAGGCCAGATGCCGGTTCTGTGTCCGGACCGAGCCGGAGGGCGCGGATGTCTTCCTGATTGCCGTGCCGACGCCCCTTGATCCGGCAACGCGAGTATCCAACCTCACCTACGCCCGGAGCGCAGCAGACATGATCGCCCCTCACCTTCGCAGGGGGAACCTGGTCATCCTGGAATCGACCGTCCCCCCTGGAACCAGTGAACGGGTCATCATACCGCGGCTCGAGAAGAGCGGTGTTTCCATCGGCGATTTCCTCTACGCACACTGTCCTGAACGGGCGATACCCGGCCATACCCTCCCGGAGATGACGGGCAACAGCCGCATCATCGGCGGCTACGATCGGAGTTCCACCGACCGGGCGACCGCAGTCTACCGGACATTCGTCCATGGGCAGATATATCAGACCGACGCACGGACAGCGGAATTCGTCAAGTTGATGGAGAACACCTGCCGGGATGTGAACATCGCACTTGCAAACGAGTTCGCCCAGCTCGCGGAGGAGTGCGGGATCAACGTCTGGGAGGCCATCACCCTTGCAAACAAACATCCCCGGGTCAGCATCCTCAGTCCCGGCCCGGGTGTCGGAGGGCACTGTATCGCCATCGACCCCTGGTTCCTGGCCGAGAACTCGACCCGGTGCCGGATGGTCAGCACCGCACGGGACATCAATGACTCCATGCCGAACTATGTGCTGCGCATCGCACGCAACCTTCTCGCCGGTATTCGGAACCCGGCGATAAGCATCCTCGGCGTCGCCTACAAAGGCAACATCGGCGACACCAGGGAGAGCCCGGCATTCAAGTTCGCTCAGCTTGCTGAGAACGAGGGGTATGCCATCCGCTGCCACGATCCGTACGCTGTGGAGTTCGTTCACCCTCTCATGGATCTCCCGGAAGCGACCACCGGGAGCGACTGTATTGTCATCCTCACCGATCACGATCGTTTCAGGGAACTTGATCCGGCAATGTTCCAGGTGAGGACGAAACTCGTCATAGATGCCCGGAACATCCTCGACCACGAGAAGTGGACCAACCAGGGTTTTGCCGTCCGCGTGCTGGGTGACGGTTCGCCTGTGCAGCAGATTGTCCCGGGAGATATTGCGGTCCCGGGCGGGTTGTACCCTGCAGATACCCCGGGGTCGATTGTATCCTCATCGCCGCCGCCCATATCCCTGCTCTCTCAAAACGGGCGGGAAGGTTTCCTCTGATCCTCCTGTACACGGTCTCACAGGGGAAGGACCCCATCCCGCAATCTCAATCTGGATACCACGAGGAATTCCATGAAACGGATATGCATCGTATCACAACATTTCCCACCGGAAAAATCCGGAAATGCATCGCGCATCTACGACACCGCCGCACACCTTGCCGGACTGGGCGTCGACGTGACCGTGCTTGCCCCGCACCCGACGTTCCCCACCGGTTCGTTCCCACGCACCTGGAAGCGTTCGAGCGTGCAGGAGGTCGACGGGATCCGGGTCGTCCGCCTCTGGACGTGGCAACCGCGCTCCGGGGATCCGGGGTTTGCGAGCAGGATGGCATATTACCTCTCTTTTCCCATCCACGCTGCACTCTGGCTTTTCTTCACCCGGAGCCGGTTCGATGCGATCATGACGTCGGCGCCGCCGCTCTTCACCGGGATCCCGGGGTATGTCCTGAAACGGACATCACAGGTGAAGTGGATCCTTGATGTCCGCGACCTCTGGATCGATGCATCGATAGGTCTTGGTTTCCTCAGGGAAGGGAGCCTTTACGAGAGGTTGAGCCGGAGGTTCGAGCAGGCATGCCTCTCCCGGGCCGACCTCGTCGGGGTCACGACGGAGGAGCTCGGGCGCAGGATCTCAACGCGCTACCGGGTTACCGCCCCCATGGAACTGATGCCGAACGGCGTCAACACCGACTTCTTCCGCCCCACAAGCAATGGGAAGAAGAAGCAGATCATCTACGCCGGAAACGTCGGCCACGCTCAGGACCTTGACAAGGTGGCTCTCGCCGTCAAGTCGATGAACGGCACATACAACCTGAAGCTCATCATCGTCGGGGACGGCGATACGAGGAAAAATCTTGAAAGGCTGGTAGAGGCGGAGAGTCTTGCCGATTCCGTCGTTTTCATGGGCATCCTTCCGCGAGAGGAGATCCCGCGACTGCTCTCTGAATCTCTCGTGGGGGTGGCGCCCTTAAAGAGGCTCGAGAACCTTGAGTACGCCGCTCCCACCAAGGCCTATGAGTACATGGCTTGCGGGATACCCTTCGTCGGTTGCGGGAACGGCGAGATTGCTCATCTTGCGAAGGAGTCGGGCGCAGGAATCATCGCCGAGAATACGCCGGAAGCGATCGCCATGACGCTCTCGACACTCCTCGATGATCCGGGAAGGATGGAGGAGATGGGCCGCCGGGGCAGGGAGTACGTCGCGGAGCACTATGACCGGCGGTCGGTCGCCCTGAGACTGAAGTATTACATCGAGAGGGCTGCATGGACAGGCGTATGAGTTCGCTTCTCTCCCGGGTTGCCGGAGAGGCCCGGGAGCTCGCTGTCGTCGATGGCGAGACCGCGTACATCCGCGACCCGGTCTTTCCCGTCATCCGGAACCGGGTGCATGCCGAGGTTGCAAAGACGATGCTCCGGCTGGGCGGCGATCCGCTCGTTGCCCCGCTCCTCAACTACGCCGTGGGGTGCCAGAACCCTGACGGGTCATGGAACGAGGTTCACGTGAACTACAACGAGCCTTCAGCCCTGATCACGGCGTTCATCGGCGATGCGCTCCTGGAGGGAAAAGAGCAGTTTCTGCATGATGAGGCGCTCCTGAAGGCCCGGGACTGCGTCCTTGCGGCGGAGCTGAGGCCGGGGTATTTCCTGAAGTCCCGGGGGTACACCGCCGACCACCTGAACGTCGATGCTTCCTGCGGGGCGTTCCTCGCCCGGTACGCGGAGCGCTACGACGACAAGGATGCCCGTGCGGCCGCACTGCGGGCGGCGGAGAACGTCGTCCGCCACCAGCATCCCGACAGTGCCTACCCCTATGCTGTCGATAAGGGGACGTACCCCTACATCTTCAACCTCCCCTGTGTGCACTACCAGGGGGTGACGATCTACTATCTCGCAAAAGCGAACGAAGTTCTCTGTGACGATCGGATCGACGAGAGCATCATGAGGGGTGTGCAGTGGCTTGCGGCAGCCCAGCGGCCCGATGGGCGGTTTGACTGGTCAAAGAGCGGTCTCTCCTTTGCCTCCTACCTCTCCGGGGCATATGCGTTTGCCCTTGCCTCGTTCGTCTACGCTGCACGGATGGACG
This sequence comes from Methanoculleus sp., assembly GCA_041677325.1. Classification (GTDB taxonomy): domain Archaea; phylum Halobacteriota; class Methanomicrobia; order Methanomicrobiales; family Methanoculleaceae; genus Methanoculleus. The sequence continues at coordinate 709 of JBAYQF010000002.1, read as the reverse complement.
ATCGTTACCGGGAACACGCCGCCCGCTGCCTTGCACGGCTTGAACAGGATGTGCAGGGGCTCGCCCTCCGGTGGGAATCCGGCTCGTGGGCGGGTCTCGCCCCATCCGTCGCCACGGCGGCGAAGGCGGCATCGCTCGGCGATTATCCACTGCAGCACCGGGCGTTCCGATTCGGTTACGGTATGTACCGCGAGATCGCCCGCCGGCGGTATGACGAGGCTGCAGGGACGCGGTCGTTTGAGGTGTTCTCCCGCCTGCTCGGGATCCGATCGTCGACTGTTGAGCCGTCGAACAACTTCCCCGACCTCTTCATGACCGCAGAGGTACTCGACTGCCTCAGTCAGTCGGGTGTATGGGAGAAACACGTATGAAACAGGTATTGCTCGATCTACAATCAGGGTCTATCCAGGTGGAGAACGTTCCCGTTCCCGCCGTAACGAGGGGGGTCATCGTCGAAAACGCCTGCTCCCTCATCAGTGCCGGCACAGAGTCATCGCTGATCAATCTTGCAGGGCAGTCGCTCGTCGGCAAGGCGAAAGCGCGCCCCGATGATGTGAAGAAAGTTATCCAGAAGATCGGGACGGATGGCCTCTTCCCGGCTTACCGGCAGGCGATGAGCCGTCTCGCGAAACCGGAGCCGCTCGGCTACAGCTCTTCCGGGACGGTGGTGACGACGACATCCGATGAGTTCGAGGTCGGCGATCGTGTC
>JBAYQF010000001.1:0-24995 GCA_041677325.1 Methanoculleus sp. | reverse complement strand
CCGATCTCGCCATACTCCTCACCCAGGTCCTGGATCGCCCGATCCCGGGTGACCTTCGCGACGACGCTCGCCGCGCCGACGATCTTGTAGCGCGCGTCGGCCCGGTGCTCGGCGACGATCTCGCAGGGAAAGTCGAGGAACCCCGCGACCCTCCGGCCGTAGCGCTCAGCGTTCACATCGCAGGCGTCCACGTAGGCCGACTCGGGCCGGAGCCCCATGAGCGCCTCGGCGTGGAGCTCGGCCACGCACTCGTTCATGCTCATCCTGCTCCGCGCCTCATCGATCCCGGCGGCGTCGATGGTGACGATCGATATCGCGAAGTCGCGGAGGAGGATCTCGTAGATCGCTTCCCGCTGCTTCGGCCGGAGGGCCTTTGAGTCCCGGATGGGGAGGGGTGCGAGGTCCTCGATCTCCCGGCAGCCGACAGCGGCGACCACCATCGGACCCAGCACCGACCCCTTCCCCGCCTCATCTACCCCGCATATCACACCCTTCTGTTTTCTTCGCAAGGTATTTCAATGGCAACGGTTGACTCCAGATGGAATGTACACCATCATCGTCGGCCTGGGCGGAATCGGCCGGAACCTGACCGCGATCGCCGTCAACGCCGGCGATTCCGTGGTCGTGATCGACCAGAACGAGGAGCGCGCAAGTGACATCCTGGAGCACTACGACGTCCTCGCCATCACCGGGAACGCGACCGACAAGTCGGTGCTGGAAGATGCCGGGATCGACCGGGCCGACGCCCTGGTCGCCACCACGAGCGACGACGCGGTGAACCTGATGACCTGCTGGCTCGCGAAACGCTACAACGTGAGAAACGTCGTCTCGATCGTCAACCAGAAAGAACACTCCGATCTCTTCAACGAGGTCGGGGTGCGGATCAGCGAGAACCCCGACGAGCTGGTGGCGACCCGTCTCTACTACTGGGCGAAGAGCCCGAACCTCCAGCAGGTCGCCTCGATCCCCGGCGGCACCATCTTCGAGATCGTCGCCGACGAAGGCGCACCTATCGTCGACCACGAGATCCGCGACCTCGAGGTCCGCGACTTCGTCTTCATCGCCATCCGGCGTGCGGGAGGTGACCTCATCATCCCGAGCGGCACCGTCCGTATCCGGCCGGGCGATGTTATCACGGTCTTCACAAAAAAAGAGGCGGAGGCGGAGACCTTAAAGACCCTCAACAGGCAGCTGGTACGCTCAGGATAGCGTATCTTTCAGTGCTTTGAGTTCAAAGAGTAGTTTCGGGTTCCTCTTGATCAGTTCCTTGATGAGGGCCAGGACCGAGAACTCTTCGAGGCTGATGTTTGCGAGCGATTCGGCGAGGACGTTGAGTTTTGCATCGTCAAGGGTGACGAAGTACTCCTTGACCTTGTAGTTGCGCTCGATGCCTGCGCCCATCTTCGATGCCCGCCATTCCAGATCGTAAGGCATCAGCGCCTCTCTCGAGCAGTTTCCTGCCGCTATACACTTAGAGGCAACCCGGGCGGCGAGCTGTCCGGTGAGCATGGCATTCCCTATGCCGCCACCGGTGATGGGATCGACGACCCGTGCCGCATCTCCGGCAACGATGAGCCCATCCGCGACCGTGCAGGCGAGTGGTCGGCAGACCGGAACACCGCCTGCGATACACTCGATCGTCTTCCCGTTGGGGAAGTTCTTTGCGACAAACCGGTCAAGGTAGTCTTTTGCCCGTGATCCATCCCGGCTTTTGCGACCGGAGATGCCTATTCCGACGTTCGCCGTCCGTTCACCCTTCGGGAAGACCCAGAGGTAGCCTTCGGGTGCAATGTCGTTACCGAGGTAAAAGTCCGTGCAACCTGCATCGATATCGATGTCGGTCATCAGGTACTGGGCGCAGCTCATCATCTCTCGGAGAGGAACGACGGTATCGAGCCCGGCCCTGCGGGCGAACTGTGCTTCCGTCCCGTCGGCGGCGATGACAACCTCGGCGCGGATATCTGCCGGCATCCCGATTGAGAGCACCTTTGCACCCTTGACCGCCCCGTTCTCCATGATCGGCCCGGTTGCCCGGGTCTTGACGATCACGTCCGCCCCGGCCTCTGCTGCCTGCCAGACGAGTTCCCGGTCGAAGATCTTCCGGTCAAGGACGTAGCCGACCTCGTTTCCTGCTTTGTCCTGTTCGAGGCTGATGGTCGTGCCGTTCGGCGCGATGAGTCGTGCCCGCTTGATATCTGCGGATATCCAGCGCGGGTCGGGCTCGATGAACTCTTTTAAGAGTTCTTTCCCGACTCCCTCTGCACACCGGACGGGTGTGCCGATAGCAGGGCGCTTTTCGATGAGACAGACTGAATTTCCGGCTTCGGCCGCCGTTTTTGCTGCAATAGCGCCGGCAGGTCCGCCCCCGATGACGAGAATGTCATAGCTACTCTTCATGGATGACCTCCAGTGCTCCGAGCGGGCATGCCCGTGCGCAGATGCCGCAGTCGATGCACTCCCGCTCAAGGCTGAGGTAGGCGTCGATCAGCTCGAGCGCATCCTCCGGGCAGACTGCGACGCAGGTGCCGCAGTATCCACACTTATCTCGGTTTATCCTGAGCATTGTACTCATAATATCGTCTATCCCGCAAAAACCTTTATGCTCCTTGCGGAAGTTGCAGCATCAGGATCGAGGCTCCCGGTGCAGGTTCGGAGCCTGCCGCTCCGTGTCGCCACTACGCTCTCTTATAGAAGTTAGCACAAATATATCTGGCTAGTGTGAACGTTATGGGATTGAAGGGTGGACCAACAGAGGATGAGGTCATGTCCGTCTCTCTCGCAAAACTTGGTATCCGCCCGGGCGATCGGGTGGCTGATGTCGGGTGCGGGACGGGGAAGGTCGCTATCGCCGCCTCAGAGGTGGCAGGCACGGTCTATGCGATCGATCGGCGGCCGGAGGCGATCGCATATGCCCGGGAGGAGGTGTCCCGCGCCGACCGGGGCAACATCGAGTTCTTCGAGGGCGACGCGGTGGATGTTCTCCCTGGACTGGGGTCGCTCGACGCCGCTTTCGTCGGAGGGTCCCGCCGCTTGCCGGAGGTGCTCGACCTCCTCGCCGATCAGGTGCAGGGGAGGATCGTCGTGAACGCGGTGATGGTCGAGACGCTTCAATCTGCCATCGCAAACATGCAGCGTCTCGGGATATTCGTCGAGGCCGTCCACCTCCAGGTCTCACGCTCGGCCGGGATCGCCGGTGGGATGATGTTCAAACCCATCAACCCGGTCTATATCATCGTCGGAGGTGCCGGATGCTCGTAGGCGTGGGGCTCGGGCCGGGCGATCCGGAACTCCTGACGCTACGGGCGGTCAGGCTCCTGTCCGAGGCATCAGCGGTCTTCGTCCCCGGTAAACTCGCCTACGACCTGGTGCAGCCCTACCGGCCCGATGCCGTCGTCCTCAACTTCCCGATGACGAACGACGAGGACTACATCCGGGAGTGTATGGGGGAGAACGCCGACCAGATTGCGCCGCATGCAACGGATGGTCTTGTGGTGTTCGGGATCATCGGCGACCCGAACTTCTACTCGACCTTCTCGCGGCTCTGCGAGATGATTGCAGAACGCTATCCCGGAGTAACATTTGCAACCGAACCCGGGATCAGTTCTATTACAGCGTTTGCATCAGTTGCAAACGTCCCGGTATCCGGCGGGTTCTTCGTCTCGGATGGGAGCGAGCCCGAATCGCGGATCTTCATGAAGGTCCGGCAACCGGCGGCGCTCGCGGCTTCGCTCTCGGAGGAGGGCTACTCGGAGTTCGTCCTCGTCGAACGGATGTTCATGCCGGAGCAGCGGGTCTACCGAGGGGACGATCTCCCTGAGAAGAGCGACTACTTCTCGATCCTCTTTGCGAGGCGGTCGCGTGCATAAAATCTACATAGTAGGCGCAGGGCCGGGGGCGCCCGATCTCATCACCGTCCGTGGGATGGATCTTCTCCGGCGGGCGGATGTCCTCATCTACGCGGGTTCGCTCGTGAACCCCGGGCTTGTTGCAGAGTCCGGCGCCGGGTTGAAACTCGATAGCCAGAAGATGACGTTAACGGAGATCGTCGATGCCGTCGAGGAGCATGTCCTGGCCGGGAAACTCGTCGTCCGTCTCCACTCCGGCGATCCTGCGCTTTACGGCGCAATCGTCGAGCAGATGGCGGAACTCGAGCGCCGCGGGATCGAGGCCGAGATCGTTCCCGGCGTCTCGTCGCTTTTTGCAGCCGCTGCGGCCTTGAAGACCCAGTTCACCCTCCGCGACGTCTCCGAGAGCCTGATCGTCACCCGCCCGGCGGGAGCGACGCTTGAGGCCGATCTGATCCCTGAACTCTCCCGCTTCGGGCAATCGATGGTGATCTTCCTCGGGACGGAACATATGGAGGACATCCTCGCCCGGGTGGAGTGCCCGCCCGATACCCCGGCGGCGGTCGTCTACCACGCTTCCTGGCCCGACCAGAAGGTTGTCCGGGGAACGGTTGCCGATGTTGCAGCGAAGGCCCGAGCGGCCGGGATTGAGCGGACGGCGCTGATCGTCATCGGGAAGGTTGTCGAAGGAGCGGCGTCGGGCTACGGGAGGTCGGTCCTCTACTCATGACCCGGACGGTCGTGATCGCACTTGAGCGGTTCCTCCCCGACGCCCGCCGGATCGCGGATGCCCTCGGCACCGACATTCTTCCCTATGGTCCGGATGTTTTCCGGGTGGCGTTTACCGGTTACGACCGGATCATCGCCTTGATGTCGGCCGGGATCGCCGTCCGGGGGATCGCACCCCTCCTCACCGATAAGTGGCGTGATCCTGCCGTGGTGGTGGTCGGGCCGGATCTCCGCTATGCCGTCCCGGTCGTCGGCGGGCACCACGGCGGAAACGACCTCGCCCGGGAACTCGCCGTCCTCGGGATAGAGCCGGTAGTAACGACCGCAACCGAGACCCAAGGAAGGGAGTCGGTCGAGGGGATCGCCGCCCGCACGGGATGTGTCGTCGTGAACCGCGACTCCACCCGGGCGGTGAACTCCGCGATGCTCGATGCCGATGTCCCCCTCTACGCCGTCACCGGTCCCGGGATCGTTGTTGCGGGCCCGGGCGTCTCCTTTCTCGTCCGGGCAGGGGAGTACGTCGTCGGCGTCGGGTGCAGGAGAGGTATCGGCGCGGCTGAGGCGGTGGAGGCCGTCCGGAAGGCGCTCGGGTATGCCGGGATCGCTCCTGAGGAAGTCCTCGTCTACGCAACGACCTCAAAGAAGCGCGGGGAGATGGGGCTCATCGATGCCGTCGCGGAGCTCGCCGGCAACCTTGTCTTCCTGGACGACGATACGTTGAACCAGGAGGAGGCGCCGTCGCCTTCACGTGCCCCCCTTATCGGTCTTGCCGGGGTCGCGGAGCCTGCGGCCCTCGCGGTCTCGAAGCGCAAGGTTCTGGTTCTTGCCAAACAGACATATGGTGGTGTCACTGTTGCAATCGCACGATAGCAAAGGAAGTCTATACATCATTGGAACCGGTCCCGGCGACCTGCTGCAGATGACGCCCCGCGCCCTGAAAGCCCTTGGCGAGGCCGACTGCGTCATCGGCAACGGGTTCTATCTCGACCTCGTTGAGCCGATGCTCACCGGGAAAGAGGTCATCCGGAGCAGTATGGGCAAGGAGGTCGACCGGGCGAAGAAAGCGCTCGCGCTTGCGGAAGATCGGGTCGTCGCAATGGTAAGCGGCGGCGATTCAGGGGTCTACGGGATGGCAAGCATCGTGCTTGAGGTGGCGGAACGATCGGGCTCGACGGTCGCAGTCGAGGTCATCCCCGGGATCACCGCCGCGATCTCGGCGGCATCCCGGCTTGGCTCACCGCTTTCAGGCGACTACGTCACGATGAGCCTCTCCGATCTCCTGACTCCCCGGGAGGAGATCGAGCGGAGGCTCGACCTTGCGTTCCGGATGCAGGTGCCGGTCGTCCTCTACAACCCCCGGAGCCGGGGGCGGCCGCACAACCTTGATGAAGCGATCGCCATCGCCCGTCGCCACCTCCCGGATACGACGCCGGTCGGGGTGATCAAAAACGCCTATCGGAAGGGCGAAGAGCGGTTGATCACGACACTCGGGGAGTTTGAAGGCCATTCCGCCTTTGTGGATATGCACTCGATTGTCTTTATCGGTGGAGAGGAGACAAGGATCTGGAGAGATGAGAATGGTGCACGAGGAATCATCACGCCCCGGGGATACCACCGGAAGTACGTATACTGACCTTGCGGCGACCACGCCGGAGGCCTACGCGATAGCGAGCACGAGCCGGAACCTGGCGCGTGAGGTCGTGGGAAACGTCACCCTTGAAGACCGGATCCGGCAGCGGTGCTCGGTTGCGGTCGGTGATTTCTCGATGGCTGAACTCATGCGCTTCGCCGGCGATCCGGTCGAGGCCGGGGTTGCAGCGCTTACCCGGCAGGCGCCGATCATCGTCGATATCCGGATGGTGCAGGCCGGCATACTGAAACGCGGCCACGAGAGCGAGGTCATCTGCGCTCTTGATTACGGTGAGGAGATCGCCCGCGAACGCGGGATCACCCGGACGTCCGCGGGGTTCTTTGCCCTGCGCGACCGATTGGAGGGCGCAATCGTCGTCATCGGAAATGCCCCATCGGCGCTTCTTGTCGTCTGCGATATGATCCGGGAAGGTGTCCGCCCGGCGTTGGTCATCGGGACCCCGGTCGGGTTCGTGAACGCGGCGGAGTCCAAAGAAGAACTCCGCACCATCGATCTGCCGTCGGTATCGAACACCGGCACCCGGGGCGGGACACCGGTCGCCGTGGCGGCGGCAAACGAGATCATAACGATTCATGCCGAGCGTGGAGGTCATGCGGGACCCGGTTACTGACTTTGAGTATCCTGCGGCATGGGTTGCGGCCTGTCGCTCTCCCGATATCCTCGATGATGTCCGGCGGGGCCTTGTGGTTCTGACGGCGTCGGGAGCAGTCCTCCGCCGGGGTTTTTCGACCGGAACGACGTCGGCCGCGGCCTGTAAGGCTGCCGTTCTCTCGCTTGCCCACGAGACCGTTCGGGAGGTGGATGTCACTCTCCCCTGCGGCATCACGGTCCGGCTCCCGGTCGACGGCTACCGTGGGCGAGCGTCGTGCCTGAAGGATGCCGGGGACTACGATACCGATGTAACAGGAGGGCTCGAGTTCGTCGCGATGGCGGCCCCCTCCCTCTCGGGCGGTGTCCAGTTCGTCCCGGGTGAAGGTATCGGGAGTTTTGCCCGCGATACCCCACGCCACCGGCAGGGGGCGCCTGCGATCAGTGCGCCGGCGCTCGCCTGCATCCGGCGCTCGATTGATGAGGCGGTCGCTGAGGCGAATCTCTCCGGGGTGACGGTCATCCTCACCATCCCCCGCGGCGCGGAGGTTGCGCAGAAGACGCTGAACCCGCGGGTCGGGGTGCAGGCCGGTATATCCGTCCTCGGGACGACCGGGTTCGTGGAGCCCTGGGACGACCATGTGGTAGAAGGGGTGATCGACCGTATCACCCATGCTCCCGGCGGCGTCGTGTTGACGACCGGCAGGCTCGGGCTCCGTTACTCTCGTCTCCTCTTCCCCGGCCGCGAGGTGATCCTGGTCGGGAACAAACTTGAGGAGGCGTTCCGTGCAGTCGAGGGCGACACGATCCTCTGCGGGCTGCCCGGCCTGATCCTGAAGTTCATGAACCCGGATGTCCTCGCCGGAACCGGGTGCGCGACGGTTGAGGAGCTCTCGGCGACCCCGCTCTGGGAGGAGACGGTCCGCCGGGAAATTCACGCCTTTCGGACATGTTACCCCGCTATCCGTGTCGTGATCGTCGATCGTTCCGGTCGGATCATCGGGGAATCGTCATGAAGATCGTCGGGGTGGGGTGCGGCCCCGGCATGCTGACCGTGGAAGCGGCAACGACCATCGCGGGTGCATCGCTCATCTATGGATCCACACGGGCAATCGAACTCGTCCGCGATGTCATCCCGCCGGGGTGCGAGACTCACGAGATCGCGGATTACCGGAGCCTCCGCTCCCTCCCTGATCACGCGGTCGTCCTCTCGACCGGGGATCCGATGCTTGCAGGACTCGGCTACCTCCCGGGTGAGGTGGTTCCCGGGATATCCTCTCTTCAGGTCGCGTTCGCCCGCCTGAAAATTCCCCTGACGCGGGCGGCGATCGTCTCCGCCCACGGGAAAGACCACGGCCGGGCTGTTGCCGAGGCCCGGGAAGAATTTGTGCGCGGCAAGGTCATCTTCCTCGTCGCCGATCCGGCCTTCGATCTCGGAGTGCTCGCCGCCGACCTCCCGCCGGGAACCCGGATCGCCGTCTGCGAAGATCTCGGTTACCCGGAAGAACGGATCGCTGCCGGGACGGCGGCGGAGCCCCCGGTGCCCGGGGGCGGCCTCTACGTGGTGGTGGCCGGGGAGTTTTAGCGAGATGCCGGCTTTGCGTCTCGCCATACCCGGCGGGTTCGATCCCATCTCTATCGCGAGTGCGCCGGACGGTTGCGCCTTCTCGCCGGTCGCCTGAGAGATGCCCGTGCTGTGGGCAACGTTCCAGCTCCCTCATCCGGAGGGCTGTAAGGCCGGTTGGCCCCGGTGATTATCAGCGGTCAGCATCCCTCTCCCGGCCGCCCGGCTACCCCTGGTTCTTCAGCATCTTCTCAATCGCCCATCGTCCTCTGCCGAGTTCTTCCCCCAGGATAGCGATCGCCCTCTTCTTCGTCTCGCCTGAATCGATGAGCGCAGTGAACCGTGAGATCAGGTGCTCATGGTCGGCGTCCGTCCAGGGTTTCCCCCGGTTCGCCGGTTTTCCGGCCATCGGAGTCCGGAGTGTCGGGAACAGGTGGCCCGGCAGGGTATCCCGGAGTTCTGCGATTTTCAGGTCGAAGACCTCTCCTGAGACCTCAAACCCGGTTGCCCGGCGGTTGAGGCCGATAGCCGCTCTTGCCGTCGAAAACCCGCCGAGGAACATATCGCAGATGAGATCGCCCTTGTCGCTGCTGTACTGGATCATCTTTACAGCAGCTCCGCCGGCAACTCGTTCTTGTTCTTCACCCGTCCCGGTTTGTACTCGCGGTTGATGCACCAGACGTCCTCACGGTCGCGGTAGTTGGGCGACCTCCCGTCAGGCTCCCTCTCCCCGATCCCATAGCGCGACTCCAGGTTGAACGTCCGCCTGCCGCCCGGTTTTTCGTAGAAGAGGATGTGGTAGTGGGAGGAGACATACTTCCGGGTGGTGTAGACGCCGAAGTTGTACTTCCATATGATGTGGTTGACCTCGCGTAGAGATGTCTCGCGCAATGCGTGGAGGATATGGTAGAGGTTCGTGTAGCCCGAGACGATGTAGATCGATCCGCCCGGCCTGAGGATTCGTTCGCTCTCCCGGATCCAGTCCCTGCTGAACACCCCATAATCAGATGCGGCAACCTCGACGTAACCCCCGACGACGAACGCTTCGTCCCGGTTGTAGTGCTGATGCAACCGGTCGCCGTTGATGCCGTAGGGGGGATCGGTGACGATCAGGTCGATCGAGTCGTCGGGGATATGCGCCCGTGCCCCTGCGATGCAGTCGCCGTTGTAGAATATGTTGCCGTCGACCTCTTCACACCTCATGCGCTTCTCTCCGGGCTCAGACGTAGATTATGTGAGTTCTGCGACAATATGATTGTGTTCTGCACCGTTCCGCCCTGCTCTGCTAGGGAGGGGTGATGGAATCGGCACTGCACCTGGCGGGTCTATCCCCCGCTTGCACAGGTTTATACAGTTGGATGTGAATGTCAGTTGAGATCCGGAGATGAAGAGATCCGGACATTCCATGACGGGGCAATCTGGGAGGGCGCAGACCCCATCTTCTGCTGAAATGAGAGAGGGCGGGCAGGGGGCTCCTGCAGTGGAGGAACGGGCGCTACGTGAGCGTATATCATACCTTCAAGCCGAGAACGCCGCGCTTCGGCACGAGAACGCCGTGTTGAGTTCCATAACAGATGCCCTGAAGAAGGGTGAGGAATGTTACCCGCAGATCTTTGAGGGCGCACTCACCGGCGACTTCATCACCAGTGTTGATGGCCGAATAATCGCCTGTAATCCGGCGTTTGCCAGGATATTTGGGTTTGCTTCCGTGGGGGATGCATTGAACAGCAAGATCCTGGAACTCTACGACGATCCTGAAGAGCGTGACACACTCCTCATACGCCTGCAGAGAGCAGAGAAGATTGAGAATGAGGGCCGGATCCGGAAGCGCCGGGATGGAACGCGTATCCATGTCGTGGAGAACATGGTCGGACGCTTCAGCGCTGATGGCGAATTGCTTGAGATCCGGGGTTATGTCTACGATGATACCGATCGCAGGCGGATGGAGGAGGCACTGCGCGAGAGCGAGGAACGGTTTCGTATGGTTCTTGAGAACTCGCTTGATGCAGCCTACCGGCGCAACCTGCAGACGGATCACTACGATTATATGAGCCCGGCCATCGGGGAGATCCTTGGTTTCACCCCGGAAGAGATGGCTGCGATGGATCAGGATGAGGTCATGGATCGCATTCACCCTGAAGATCGCCCGGTGGTTGAGGAGATTCTTTGTGCATCCGCTCTCAGGGAGAGGGCGCTCCTCATATACCGGTTCCGGGCGAAGAATGATCGGTACCGCTGGCTCGAAGATCACTTCACGGCGACCTGCGATCCCGATGGCCGACCCCTTTACCGGGGTGGCATCGTTCGCGATATCACCGACCGAAAGAGGGTGGAGAGAGAACTCGCCCGGGTCCACCGGGATCTTGAGTCTGCCCACCGGGAGGTGAACCTCTACCTCGACATACTGACCCATGACATTGGAAACACCGAAAATGTCTCAAACCTCTATGCCGAACTGCTCGTTGACTCTGTAGATGGCGTGGCATCTGATTATGCAGTGAACCTGAAGCGCAGCATTACCAAGAGCATCGAGATCCTTGGAACCGTCACGAAGATCCGGCAGGTACACGCCGGATCGCCCGCACTCCAGCCGATCGATCTCGATGCGGTCATCCGGACGGAGATCGTCCACTTTCCGCAGATACTCATCCGTTACGCGGGGACCGGGGTCACGGTTCTCGCCGATGATCTCCTCAGCGAGGTCTTCACGAACCTGATCGGCAACGCCGTAAAACACGGTGGCCCCGACGTCGCAGTAACCGTCAGGGTCGAGGCTGCGGGGGGAGAGTTCGTCCGGGTGACGGTCACGGATACCGGCCAGGGTATCCCGGATGATCGGAAAGAAGAGGTTTTCTGTTGTTATGAGCGAAAGCAGCGGCGGGTGGGCCAGGGGCTCGGCCTCTACCTTGTGCAGATCCTCATCGAGCGCTACGGCGGCAGGATCTGGGTGGAGGACCGGATACCCGGGCATCCGGGTGGGGGAGCGGCGTTCGCCTTCCTGCTCAGGGAGGCGGATGGTGTGCCGGTGCGGCCGTGGGCTGAGAGAGTGGAGAAGTGAGAGCCGGCCGCCGTTGGCCGGCGCCCCTGTCCATACTCCTCACTCGACCGTCTGGATCACCGCCACCCGCCACTCTACCCCGTGAAGTCCGGTTGTCGTCCAGATGATCCCCTTCTGCACCGCATCTCTCTCGCCGGCGGCAAACTCGTAGGTTGCAGTGCCGTAGCGCTCCGAGGTTACCCGGCGGGCGGCGTCCTGCAGGCGGGGTGAGTCTGCGTAGAGCGGGTCATCAAACGTCATCCTCCCGATCTGGGCCGGGTCGGTGTCGTAGAGCACTTGCCCGTCCGTCTGGACGACCATCACCTGGTAGGAGGTGCCGGCCACCGCCGGCTGAACGACATCGGCGATCAGGAGGTCCGGATGGAAGACGATAGAAGTGAATCCGACAGATTGACCATTGTCCGTCAAGATCGGTGTAGCGATCACCACCGCCGGGAATCCTTCCGCGACCGTGATCACCTCGCTCATGATCGGCCGTTTCGTCGCGAGGATATACTGGACATTGGGCTGGTGCTTGAGGTCCGCTCCCTCAGCGCTGTGGTATGCCGCAGGTTCGGCGACAAGGATTGTGCCGTTCATGTTGCTGGCCGTGCAGTCGACGATGGCCGGATCGGTATCACTCAGGTTCAGGAGAATCCCGCGTGCGGCGTCACCGGAGAGTTCGGTCTTCCCGAGCTCGAACGCAGCGTACGCGAGGCGACTGTCCAGTGCTTCAAGCGCCGCAGTGATATCTGATTGGAGGTGGATGAGGAGCATCGCGGCATCCTCTTCGGCCACGGAGGTGGGCGGCGGTGCGGGCTGATTCAGCACCGCAAAACCGGCACCGATGGCGATCAGGACAGCAAGGGCGGCGACGATCCACGGGTATAGTTGAGCATTCATCGAAATCACTCAGTACTGGAGAAAAAGAGAGCAGGATATTTAAGATCTGCGAAATTGATCATTTGTTCTATCTGCGACCATCAGGGCGCCCTGCTCCCTGAGGCGGGTGCCGCCCATTCCTGCCGCAGAATATTATGCGTCTATTTTGTTCCCCCTTTCCACCGTACGAAATCCAGTAGTTCACGTCGTTCGTGTCGTCACTGCCCATGCCGGGAACCAGTCGCAGTTCGATGATATCACGTTCGTGGTGCTGAGGGTCCGGCGGTCTCCGCCCGTGGGTTTCTGCTGGCGGCGACCGGACCTGCAACCCCGTCAGAAGAGTAAGGGCATGGATGTCCCCTTATCACCCTCTTTTCTACTCGATCGCCCAGATCACTGCCACCCGCCACTCTGTCCCGTGAAGTCCGGTCGTCGTCCAGATGATCCCCTTCTGCACCGCATCTTTCCCGCCGGCGGCAAACTCGTAAGTTGCAGTGCTGTAGCGCTCCGAGGTTACCCGGCGGGCGGCGTCCTGCAGGCCGGGTGAGTCCGCGTAGAGCGGATCATCAAACGTCATCCTCCCGGTCTGGGCCGGGTCGGTGTCGGAGAGCACCCGCCCATCCGTCTGGACGACCATCACCTGATAGGAGGTGCCGGTCACTGCTGGTTCGGCGACACCCCCGATCAGGACTTCCGGTTGGACGACTGCGGCGACAAACCCGGCAAACTGGCTTTCACTCGTGAAGACCGGTGCAGCGATCACCACTGCCGGGAACCCCTCAACAACCGTGATCACCTCGCTCACGACCGGTCGTTTCGTTGCCAGGATACGCTGGACATGCTCCTGGTCGGATATGTCTGAGCCTTCTGCACCGCGGTAAGCCGCCGGTTCGGCCGCGATGATCGTGCCTTCCGCGTCGACGATGACGCAATCGACGACCGCCGGATCGGTGCCGGAGAGCTCCGTCAGGATACCGCGGGCGGCATCGTCGTTGAGGCCCGTATGCCCGATCTCGAATGCCGCCTGCGCCACGCGGCCGTCGAGCGTCTCAAGCTCCCCAGCGACCCCGGCCTGCAGATGGACCAGGGTTGCTGGCGCGTCGGGGTCAGCCCCGTCGGCCGGTATACTCACCGGCGTGTTTAACATCACGACCGTGGCACCGATGGCGATCAGGACCGCAAGGGCGGCAATGATCCACGGATATGATGGAGAACTCATGATCTTCCTCGTCAGGGGAGAAAAAGGGAGCCTGGAGATATAAACGCTCTGAATTCGCCGCAGGAAAAACCCTCACCGGGGTATCTTTTCCCGGAGGCGTCCCTTATGGATCCGCCATCCCATGATGGCGGCCAGAACGGCGATGATGATCGCGACCAGGATACCGATCCCGAGCGCATGATTCTCCTGGTAGATGTCCAGGAGCGCATCGGCACCGCGAGCGATGACGAGGCAGGAGATAAACGATCCGATACAGACACACGAGACGACCCTTCTCTCACTCAGGCCAAGCAGCCGCCCGAGGATCGATCCGTTCATGGCTCCGGTTCCCTGAAGGGGGAAGAAGATGAAGAGGATGAGGCCGATCGTTGAGAATCGCCGGAGCCATGGCTGTGTCTCGGTATACTTCCGCCCCAGCGCCATCCCGCTCTCAAGCAGCCGGCCCACGAACGGGATCTTCAACGCCAGATCGAAGTTCCAGACGACGAAGAGGGAGACTGCGACATCGAGGAGAAAGATCACGAGCGTGATGAGCCACCAGGGGTACCCCACCAGAATGGCGATGGGGATGATCGACTCCTTCCCGGCAGGAGGGACGAAGTAGGCGGCAATCAGTCCGGAAAGAATGAGGAACTGCTCATAGGGTTCGGTCAGGTAGAGGGCTGCAAAGATGATCGGGATGATGGCAAGCGGGAAGATGAATTTTATGGGACCGATCAGGTAAGGATTTCTAAAGATGGCTTTCCAGCCCTCAGATTCAAGAGTATTGGCTGTATTTTCTGCACTCATGGGTCGGTCTTCCTGTGGGGGACGCTCTGTTCTGGTTTGAAGTTATCGAATAAATACGTTGTCTGTGTGTTATCCAGCAAGTTCAAGAGTATACAATGCGATGGAAATAACATGGTTCCCGTTCCCGTTACCCGGCCACCCCGCTCTCTCCCCGTCGTCGAAGCCGGTACCCGGGAGAGCGCTCTGTGTACGATTGCAAATGTTGGGGCCGCACTCGATACCCTTCGTGAGGTGAGAAAGCACGTTCGCGGCGACCACAAACGCCGTCTCGATGATGTCGCGGTGATCCTCCGTGTCGTCGCACTCGATGCTCAGGCGACGTACGCGATCACCGATGAGGAAGCCCGGTCGTTCATCCGGGATTGTCGTTCTGGGTGAGGTCGCCGGGCAGCACCGGCTCGGTGAGAACGCGAGTGAAGCGTTCCCACCGGTCCGCCCCCTCCCCGATGTAGTTCCGGACAATCCGGTAGCCCTGTTCAAGGGCCACCGGGTACGCCCGGAACTCCTCAATGAGCTGGAGGCGCGCCTGTGCTGCCTCCTGGTCAAGGAGCAGGATGTCCTGGAGAGACCGGCATGCATCCTCCCGCGACAGCGCGCCGCTGAGGAGCCCTCGTGCTACCCGGTCGTTCCCTGTACGGTTCAGGACGGCGGATGCGGCAGTCACGGTACTGAAGAGGGCGGCATCTTCGGGCTCGAACCCGGCAAGAGGGAAAAGTTCCTCCTCGAAGAACCGCGTTCGTTCGATTCCGGGGAAGATCATCTCCTCCCCGAGCTCGGCCGATCCTTCAGCGACTGTTGCGAGCGGCGATACAAGGGTGACGATCGAGTGTTCGATCCAGCCCCGGGTCTGGACAAGCGCAGTCTCCCGGATCGCCCGTAACGTGTGGCGGCCGGGATAGCCTTCATGGCAGGCATAGACCAGTGCCCGATCGATGGAGATCGGTAGATCGGTATTCACCCGGACGAGGCTCGTTCCGTTCCCGGTATAATGGATGATAGCCTCCCACGGTTCTCCGGTGGTGTAGCCGATCTCCAGTTGTTCTCCCGCCGGAAGTGCCAGGTGTTCGGCAGTTCTGCGGCGACTCGCGGCAAATGCTGCTGAAAAGACAGGTTCCAGGCGGTCGGGAGGGATGATAAACGAGTCCATGAACGCCCGGTAACGGCTGAAAAGATCCCCGCCTCCAGAAAGACTGGTATCGAGCGTGGCATGGAGTTCACTGTACCAGTCGGGGCTCTCTTCCGCTACAGCGATCCCGTAGAGCGCACTGGTCTCAGCATCGAGTGTGAGATTCTCCCCCGCAAGGATTTCGGCACGGATCTTGAGCGCCCGGATCATCCCGAGGAGACGGGTGTGGCGTATACGCCCGGCATCATCCAGGTGGTCGGGGTCGATACGATCCAGGGTGGCAAGGAGGTCGGCGGCGTATCCGGCGATGCGGTCGGGTGGGACTATGACCGTGAGTGCCTCGTCCTGCACCTCAACCGGGCCGAAATAGGCATCTACAAAGACCGGATCGTGCACACCGAGCCAGAGCGCACATTTGACATAAAATCGCGCCACGGCATTCATGTCTCCCGCCCCGGCGATGTTCTCTCCAGTGTAGGCTGAAAGTCCCATCCTTCACCTCCCCTGAGATATGCGCCTCCCGGATACTTAATCGCCGCGATCTGCATCCGCCTGCATAGGGTTTAATCCGTTCCCCACCAACCTCTGTAATGATGAATGAGTCGCTCCGGCAGGTCGTCCACCTCATCTTCGGTCTCGGGATCGCAGGTTTCGTCCTCCTCTTCGACCGCGATATCGTCCTCTCAGTCCTTCTCCTCACGCTCTTTGTTGGTTTCATCCTCTCTGACGCCGTTGCCCGGGGCTACACCATCCCGGTGGTCTCGCCGATCATCGCAGGTCTCGAACGGCACGATGCCGCACCGGGAAAAGGTGCGCTTTTCTTCGCGCTCGGAGCGCTTTTCTGTATTGTGTTCTTTGCAAAAGAGGTTGCTTTTGCCGGGCTCGTGGTGCTCTCGCTCCTCGATAGCGTCACCACCCTTGTCGGCGTCCGGTTTGGCAAAACCCGGATCTACAACCATAAGTCGCTTGAGGGCACACTGGCCGGGTTTGTGGTGACGGCGGCCGTGCTCTCCCTCTTCATACTGCCCGGGATAGCCATCGTGACAGCGGTTGCGTCGGCCGTCGCTGAACTGGTGAGCCCCGTGGATGATAACCTCATCATCCCGGTCGTGGCCTGCCTCTCCATCACGCTGCTGCTCTGAGCATACGATCCGGCTCTTGTGCATCTCACTCCCTCTCTTCCATAGGGTGCGGGATGACCGGATGGAAGTCCACGAACCAGTTTGATCCGACCGGTGGGGAGGCTCCTGTCGACGAGTTTCTCAAACGAGCGCCGGATGAGTTTGAAGGCCTCCCGGAGGATGATGGCGGCGACTGTGAACGTGCTGAGGGCATCAAGCGCCAGTAAACCGATCGGATGAATCGGGACGACCCCGATGGAGGTGCCGGGCGTCGCCCTTGGGTGTGTTCGGTCCGGTCTTCTTTGCCGCTGTCATCAACCGGGAGGAGATATAGTAGTTCACCCCTGCCAGGGGCAGCATGGCGATGGTACCGAACCCCGCCCCATCGACGTTCGGCGTCTCCTCTCTACCGGAGAGGTTCTTCGTCGTTTCGCTGATGATCGGACGGCCGCGGTGAGGATCAGGGCTGCCCTGATGTGTCTTCGCATTTTTCCGCGCCCGGGGGTGCGGCACTCATCGGGCGGGCAGACCGGCGAACCGAGAGGCCGGCGATGATCGCCGCGATAAAGCCAATGATGGAGTGGATCGCCCTGGATATGATGCCGACGGCAAGTTTTGCTGCGACGAAGATTGTGTTTGAGACGATCGAGAGGCGTGCGGTCTTTTCTTCGAGCACGCTCCCCTGAAGCGTCTGCCTCCATACCTGGTGGTTAATCCTCCACCGGGATAGGGCCTGTGCGGCAGAGGTCTTCTTCTCGGAGGGATTTCCCGGGAGGATGCAGTCGCCCCTCAATCAACTGTGAGGATGATGAGCGAGTCGGTCCCTTCGCGCCCCGGGGAGACCCCTTCGGTCAGGATCACGCGTTCACCGGGACGGATCAACCCCGAGTCCCTGATCGAGTCGAGGATCGCCCCATGCCAGTACTCCTTCTCGCTCCGGATCAGGAACGGGCAGACGCCGTACGAGAACGCCAGGAACTTGGAGGTGGCCGGGTTTCGGGTGAACGCAAGGATCCAGGCGCCGGGTTTGAACCGCGAGATGTTCCGCGCCGTGCTCCCCGAGCGGGTGGGTGTCAGCACGAACCGAATATTGAGTGCGTCCAGCGCTTCGATGACGTTTAATGAGACGACATCGTTGACGGTGATCTTCTCCCGCCCTTTTCCCTGCCGGAAGAAGTCGAGCGGGGCGCACCCGGCCCCAACGAGTGAGCGTTTCTCCTCGGTTGAACGGGCGATCTTCGCCATCATCGCCACCGTATCGACCGGGTACTTCCCGATGGACGTCTCCTCGGAGAGCATGACGGCATCCGTCCCATCGAGGATGGCGTTTGCGACATCGGTCACCTCCGCCCGGGTAGGCCGGATGTTGTCGGTCATCGACATCAACATCTGGGTGGCGGTGATCACCGGCCGGCCGAGGATGTTGGCCTTCTGGATGATCCGTTTCTGTACCGCAGGGACGTCCTCGATGGGCGTCTGAACACCGAGATCACCGCGGGCGATCATGACGCCATCGGTCTCCTGAAGGATCCCGTCGAGGTTTGCGAGCGCTTCTTGCCGTTCGATCTTTGCTATAACCCGGATGGACTTCCCCGACCGTGCAGCATACTCGCGGGCTTTCAGGATATCCTCCGGCCGCTCAATGAAAGAGATGCTGAACGTGTCGAGTCCCTCTTCAAGCCCGAAGTCGATACATTCGAGGTCCCGGTCGGTCACGGCGCTGAGCGCAACAATCCCCCCGCCGCCGACAAGGCTCATCCCTTTGCGTGAGAGGAGGGGGCCGCCGATGATCACGGTCGCCCGGACATCCGTTGCGCCTACCTCGTCGACCCGGAGCTGGAGGAACCCGTCGTTGAGGAAGATGGTACCCCCCTCCGAGACCAGCTGGGGAAACTGTGGGAATTCGACGGGGATCCGGGCACCGTTGCCTGACGCCGGGGCGGTCGTGAGGGTGACGACCTCGCCCTTCTCGAGTTCAAGGGGTTCATGCGCAAGGTCGCCGATCCGGATCTTCGGCCCGGGGAGATCGATCAGGATCGTTATGGGCAGCCCGGTCACCTCGGCTGCGGTCCGGATGTTTCTGATATTTTCCCGATGCTCGTCGAACGTTCCGTGAGAAAGGTTGAGCCGGGCAACATTCATGCCCGCTCTGGCCATCCGGGCGAGCGTATCCGGAGACCTGGATGCGGGCCCTATGGTGCAGACGATCTTGGTCTTCTGGTCGGGCAGGACCATCCGCTTCCGTTTTACCTGCTCTGATATGCGTTGCAGTGCCTCTTCGAGCATCATAGAGTATCCTCAGGCGCCGGTATAGGATTAACCTTCGCCCGGTCGGACCGGCGGGTCCGGGGCAAACCGATGCGCCGGGCCATTTTGCCGATCAGCTGGTTCTGCGGCACGGTCACTCCTGGCCGGGCCGGGTATCCTCCGGTTCCTGCACCATCGTCACCGCAACCTTTCGCCCGCTCCCGGTGTTGTAATCCCCGATACGCCGGCGCGCATGTTCGACCATGCCCCCGGTGGTGATGATGAGCGAACTCTTACCAAGGAGGGCTTTTAAGATGCATTTGTCGATGACGCCGTAGGTGAAATCGAGGGGGATCCGTTCCCGGCCGGCGAACTCCTTTGCACGGGTGCCCATCGCTCCCACATGATCGATCGCCCCCGTCCGGGTGAGGAGTGCACGTACCTCTCCGCCCCCGGTCAGATCGGGGTCGCAGAGGTAGATCGTCCCGGCTGCATCCCCGCCCGGAGCGTGGCCGTGTATCGTCCGTTCGATCCGGTCGGTGAACTCAAGCACGCTCTTAGGGGGTGCACTCCGGTCGATGATGCCCCGGAGACCGAGCTCGTTGTAGAGGTCGAGGAGGGCAGGAGGTTTCAGCCGTGCGGATGCGAGGAGACTGTGGTCGGAAAAGACCTCTTCCGGAGAGCCCCGGGCAAGGACACCCCCCTGTTCCATGAGAATGACCGAGTCCGCCCAGCGATAGGCGAGTTCGACGTCGTGCGTGGATATGAGCACCGTTCTGCCGGAAGAAGCGAGTTCATCGAGGAGTTCCATCACCTCTTCAGAACTCGCGGGGTCGAGGGTGTTCGTCGGTTCGTCGAGGACGAGGACCGATGGATCCATCGCGAGGATGCCGGCGATGGCGACCCGTTTCTTCTCCCCGCCGGAGAGGTGGTGGGGCGGCCGCCTCTCGTAACCGCGGAGCCCGACACAGCCGAGTGCATCCTGCACTGCCTCTCGGACGGCGTCAGGGGGGAGATCGAGGTTCACCGGCCCGAAGGCCACGTCAGTTTCGACGGTCGGGGCGATGATCTGGACGTCGGGGTTCTGGAAGACGAACCCGACCCGGCGGCGGAGTTCACGAAGGCTCCGTCTGTCGTAGGCGAGTGGCCGGCCGTTGAAGCGGATCTCACCTGAGGTCGGCCGGAGTATGCCGTTGAGCATCAGGAGGAGTGTTGACTTTCCGGCACCGTTCGGGCCGACGAGAGCGGTCTTTGATCCCGCCTCGATCCGGATGTTCACCCCGTCAAGTGCGGTGGGGCCGTTTGGGTAGGTGTAGGTGACGTTATCGGTCTCAAGCAGTGGTGTCATACGAGTGTTAGACCTCCGGTGGAGAGCGAGACGCTGAGGATTGTAAAGCAGTAGATCAGGACTGCGGCGAGTGAGAGGGTGGAGATCGGCCGGGTGTCGTCCGGGACATCGAATTTGCCGTCGTAGCAGCGTGCATCCATCGCGAGAACCAGGGCTTCCCCGCTCTCCCAGGTCCTGATGAAGAGTGCCCCTGAGAGCATCCCGAACGTATGCACCGACTCCCGAAACCGGCCGTATCCAAGGCGCATCTCCTGCGCCCGGTGGATCTCGCCCGCTTCTTCGATGAGGATGAAGATGAACCGGTAGGTGAGCATGGCAAGATCGATGAAGACCGCAGGCACCCGGAGTTTCCGGAGAATATCGAAGATTCCGGTCATCGGCGTCGTGAGGGCGATGAAATAGAGCGAACACATGCCGCCGAAGACCCGGGCAAGGAGGAGGATGGCAAGGTTCACACTGCCGGTCGTGATGGTGAGGGGGAGGCCGGGAACCTCGAAAAGGACCTCTCCGCCCCCGGTGATGAAGAGGATCACGGTGATGCTCATCAGGGTAAACGAGACCGGGGCAAGGAGGAGGCGGGCATAGACCCTCGCGGGGATCTTTGCGAGGAAGAGGATGGCGGTGCTCATCGAGACCGCGACGAACAGGGGTGCTATGGGACCGGGCGACGAGACCGAGAAGAGGATGCTTGAGAGCCCGACGATGAGTTTAAGCCCGGTACTCACCTCCCGGAGACCGTTTGTCCGGGCAAAACCCTCAAGCACTTCGTACATCTCTTCGTCCTCCCGATCCCGGTTTGCCGGGTTACCCAAAAAGCCGTATGGTGTCCATCATCTTTCCGGTGCCCTGATGAAAGAAAAAAAAGGGGATTTGATAGAGATCAGGCTGTTTTCCTGCCGGCCTGCCAGGAGCCGAAGACGTAGCCGATTATCAGCGCGCCGATGGCCGCCTGCAAGGCGAAGAGGAGTGACTCGATCTCGCCGCTCGGGGGTTCCCAGAAGGGTTCGATCCAGGGTTCGTAGCCTGAGGCCTCGATGAGGTCGGCGGCACCGTCGTCGGCCCCGCCCCAGGCCTCTTCCCCTTCGCCAAGGCCGGCCTGTATCACGGCATTCTGGTAGAGGAAGATTCCGGCGAATATGATGATGAGCGCGGCAACTGCAAGCTCCATGCCATACTTCATGCTGCAGCCTCCCGGAGTTTCTGGATAGTGCTCTCGGAGAGGAGATTCAGGCGGGTGAGGATCTCGGGTTTGAGCTGGACGATATACTTGAAGACCAGCGCAATGATCGCGCCCTCGATGATGGCGAGCGGGATCTGGGTGACGGCGAAGATCGCGGCGAAGGCCGTGAATGCGCCGACAAATCCGGTCGCCCCGGGGAAAGCGAGTGCGAGCTGGATCGATGTGACGACGTAGGTGGCAAGGTCGGCGAGGGCCGCGGCGACAAAGACCGTTGCGTACGTATTCGCACCTGCCCGGGTTCCGGCTTTATAGATGAGGTAGGCGACGGCCGGCCCTGCGATTCCCATTGAGAAGACGTTTGCCCCGAGGGTTGTGATCCCACCGTGTGCGAGGAAGATCGCCTGGAAGATCAGGACGATCAACCCGAGGACAGCGGTGATACAGGGGCCGAAGAGGACGGCTCCGAGTCCTGTCCCCGTGGGGTGGGAGCAGCTCCCGTTGAACGAGGGGAGTTTGAGCGAAGAGAGAACGAAGACAAATGCACCTGCGACTGCAAGGAGCGGTAACACTTCCCGTTTCTCTTGAACAAGCTTGTTAATCCGGTAGAGCCCGACGATGATGAAGGGCAGCGATACAAGAAACCAGATCTGCCACCAGGGGTCTGGTAAGAATCCTTCCATGATGTGCATGCGTAGTTCACCTCGAGATCGCCACATCGGCGCACAGTTCAAATTAATCTGAACTATAACAAATTAATTTGATACATCGAGGTTATCTCAGGTCATATTTATCTTCTGCGGTATACAAGACTACAGGGACGTTATGCGGCCAATTCCACGAATTATCATTGCCGGAACTCACAGCGGTTGCGGTAAGACCTCGCTTGCAAGCGGCCTGATGGCGGCGCTCGCCACCCGGGGACTTACTGTCCAGCCCTTCAAGGTAGGGCCGGATTTCATCGATCCCACGCACCATTCGGCTATCTGCGGTCGGACGTCGCGCAACCTCGATCCGTTCATGATGGGGGAGGCGGGGGTGCGGGAGACGTTCGTCCGTGCTTCTGCCGGGGCCGATATAGCCGTCGTCGAGGGTGCGATGGGGCTCTATGATGGCCTTGAGGGAGGCGATACCGCGAGCACGGCACATGTCGCAAAGATCCTTGATGCCCCGGTTCTCCTCGTTGTGGATGCCGGGGGCGCGTCACGGAGCGTCCACGCCATGATCCAGGGCTATGCGGGGTTCGACCCTGCTGTCCGGGTTTCCGGGGTCATCCTCAACAGGATCGGGAGCCCCCGTCACCTTGCCATGATCGAGGAGACGAAGAGCCTCCCTATTTACGGGGGAGTTCCGCGGCGAAACGATCTCGCGGTCGAGAGCCGGCATCTCGGGCTCGCAATGGCGACTGAGACGGGGATGATGACCGGGTTCGGTGCAGTGATGGAGGAGGCGTGTGATCTCTCCGGCATAACCGATCTTGCCCGGTCGGCCCCGCCCCTCCCGGTGCCGGTGGATACCCAGGGCCGGCCGGAGGCGCGGGTGCGCATCGGCATCGCAAAAGATGCAGCGTTCTGTTTTTACTACGCCGATAACCTCGATCGGCTCGTTCAGGCCGGAGCTGAGTTGATCATCTTCTCGCCGATGACCGATCGGCTCCCCGACGTGGATGCCCTCTATCTCGGGGGCGGTTATCCGGAGCTCCATGTGGAGGCGCTCTCCTCCTCCCGGTGCCGGGAGGATATCCGCCGGGCTGCCGACGACGGCATGCCGATCTACGCGGAATGTGGCGGGCTCATCTATCTCACCGAGCGTCTTGTGATTGCTGAGGGCGACCATCCGATGACCGGTATCCTCCCGGCAACGGCGGAGATGACGGATCGGATCCAGGCGCTCGGATATGTCGAGACCCGGGCCGGTGGGGCTTCCCCGATCTTTGTCCCGGGATCAACCTTCCGTGGTCATGAGTTCCACTATTCCCGGATTGATCCCGCCCGTGACGCCCGGTTTGCCCTGGAACTCATCCGTGGGCGGGGGATCGTCGAGGGGCGGGATGGGCTTATCGCACAGAACGCGATCGGGCAGTATACCCACGCCTACTTCCCGGAAGGGTTCGCCGAAAGGCTGGTGCAAGTGGCCGGAGCATACCGGCGGACGTAAGGAGAACCATACACCCGCCGGCAGGAAAAAGAGGGATCAGGGGGTGACGATGACCGTCCCGGTGAATCCTGATATCCATGACTGGTAGGTGTAGTTCCCCTCGGCGCTGAAGGTATAGGTGTACGTATCGCCCGGCTTGAGTATCCCGGAGCTGAGGAACCCGGTATCCCCGGTCGTCGATACGGTCTGGTCTGCTGAAGCGTCGTTTGTCCACTCTACTGTGGTGCCGGCAGGAACGGCGAGGGTTTCCGGCATGAATCCGCTGTCGGTGATGGAGACAATCTCATCAGCGACAATTACCACTACCGGCGTTCCCGGCGGTGTCTCTGTCTCGTCCGACACCATTATGATCTCAGTCTCCTCCATGGTTTCCGTCTCTATCGCTGTTTCTGTCTCCGCAGGTGCCAGTGTGGTTATGGTTTCTTCCGGCGTCTCCTCTACAGTTCCCATCGGTGTCTCGGTGAGGGCCGGTGTTGTGGTGGGCGTCACCGTCTCGTTCTCCGCGGGTTGCACACACCCTGCAATCATGATGCTCGTGATCACCATGAGTACAAGGATACCAAACATCCTTTTCATGCGGTGGACGATGCCTTCTGGTATAAATAAACTTTACCCCTTGCCGAAAAACCGGAATGCGGCGTGTAAATCCGCTGTACCAGCATTATGGCCGGTGATATCGCTATAGAGCTCCTCTTCTCACTTTTCCGGCTGCAGTCGCCCCCTATCGGCGCTACCCGGTTGAACCGGGCCTTTTAAGCCGGTATCCGTAGATGGCAAGACGAGCCCGCCGGAACATCGATGTTTTTCCGGCACATCTTCCTTGACCGGGTAATCTGCCTGTCTTCACGGCTCTATGCTCAAGACTTTTATACGCGGGCAGGGATATCGTGGCCCATGGCGGTGCTCACGAAGCGCAGGTTCGGAACGACAGGGTGCGAGGTGACCCTGGTGGGCCTCGGCGGAGAGGGCGTCCTCAGGACGTATGGGCGGCATGCTGAGGCAAACGCCGTCATCATGGAGGCACTCGATCAGGGGATCGCTTACTTCGACTCCGCGAAGGCATACGCCGGGAGCGAGGATTATTACGGCGAGATCTGGAAGAAACGCCCTGATCTCCGGGCGCCGGTCTTTCTCGCAAGCAAATCGGCAAGCCGGGCGCACGCAGATGCCGAGATGGATCTCCTGGAGACTCTCCAGAGGATGGGTGTCGAGACCCTCGATCTCTGGCAGATCCACGATATCCGATCCTTTTCCGATATCCGGGCGGCCGAGGCCCCGGGCGGCGCTCTTGAGGCGTTCATCGAAGCGCGGGATTCGGGTGTCGTGCGCCATATCGGGGTGACGGGGCACCACGATCCGGATGTTCTCGCACACGCTGTTGAGACCTGGCCGGTCGACGCCGTGATGATGCCTGTAAACCCCGTTGAGGAGGTGCTCGGTGGGTTTCTGGACAGGGTGCTTACGACCGCAAGAGAGCAGGGGGTCGCGGTCATCGGGATGAAGGTGCTCGGCGGG